>CAZDRD010000066.1:0-3658 GCA_964507945.1 uncultured Candidatus Saccharibacteria bacterium | reverse complement strand
AAAACCATGTATGTCTTCGGTCCCATCAGCTCGGTTTTTGATTTCCTCATGTTCGGCGTGTTGTGGCTTTTTATGCGCGGCAACCCCTCGGTATTTCAAACAGGCTGGTTTATAGGATCGCTCGCGACGCAGACGCTGGTCATCCATGTCATCCGCACCCGCTTCACGCCATTTGTTGAGAGTACCGCGAGCAAGGCGCTCATCGTGGCAACACTCGCCGTGACCGCGGTCGGATGGCTCTTACCGATGACCGAACTTGGCCGTGCCGTGGGGCTGACACCGCTTCCCCCGGCGCTCTATATTGCGCTTGCGGCAATTGTGGTAGCATATCTAATAACTACCGAGATAGCGAAACGGTGGTTTTATCGGAAAGTGATTAAAGAAACGATATGAGTCTTGAAGCGGGATCAAGCAGAGAGTCAATCGGTGAACGTGAATCGTTTTTTAACGCACTCAATTTAGAAATGATGCGAAAATGGCATGGTTCATATCCAAAATTGAGAAATGCAGGGCCTATCAGTGAAGAAGAAAAAGCAGCACAGGGAAGAGCTGTAGATGAATGGACAAAGACATTTCAGGATCGGCTTGAAATCATCGGTGACCTATTTGATACTCACGGTCGGGACCCAACGCAAACCAAAATAGGCGATGATTGGTTCGGACGTCCTGTTGAAGAAATACTACCTATTTTGGAAGCGGCGGTGGCAGAAGCTGCAAGGCATCAAGAATTACCACGTGCAGCCTAGCTTAAGCGCGCAAGTAAAGGTAGATATCCTCGATGGCTTTGACGGCATCGCCCATGGCGATGTTGTTTTGGTGGTAGAGCACATCGGTGCAGTCACCCGCAGCCCAGACGCCTTCCTGTGACGTATGCTGGTTTCTAGGGTCGGTGATGACGCGTTTGTACTCATCGAGCGTGACGATGCCTTCGGCAAACGCGGTCGAAGGTACGAGGCCTATTTCCACAAAGATACCCTGCACGGCAAGTTCGTGCAGCTCTCCTGCTTTATCTTTATAGGTGAGTCCTGTCACCATACCGTCGCCTTTGACCTCTTGGATCTCGACTTCGGAAAGCGCTTTCATGTTGGGGTGAGCAAGCACTTTTTGTACCGTGATCTGTTCGGCTTTAAATGACGGCATACGGTCGAGAAGGGTGACGGTCTTGGTGTACGCCAAAAGTTGGGCTGCACTTTCAAAGCCCGCGTTGCCGCCGCCGATGACCGCAACATCCATATCAGAGAAAAGTGGGCCATCACATGACGCGCAATAGGTGAGGCCCTTTTGATCGTATTCTTTGGCGCCCGGTACGTTGAGTTGTCGCCTGTTAGCGCCGGTCGTGATGAGTACGGTCTTTGCTTCGTAGGTCTTACCGTCACTTGTCGTTACGCGGAAGCCGCCTTCAATTTTTTCCAGTTTTTCGGCGGTGACGTCTTTTTTGATGTCCATATAGCCATCGGCATACGCGCGCAAATGCGTCTCGAGATTTTTTGCGAGATCAGTACCCGAAATCGAAGGGATGCCGATCCAGTTTTGCACATCGGCCGAGACGACGCTCTGGCCGCCTATTTCCTTGGCGATAAAGATGGTCTTTAGCAATTTGCGCGATGCATACACTCCCGCGGCAACCCCGGCCGGCCCTCCTCCTACGATAGCAAGATCATACATAGTAGACATAAAGAAAATGGTTAGACGTGCTATAGAGGATAGCATAGAAAGGGTTGTACGTAAAAACAGCATATGAACTCCAATAGAAAAAGTTGATTATTTCTTGACACATGGTATATTTTTTTAAGTCCTCCTTAAGATAAAGGGTGTAAAATGCGTTCTCTATTAGATAACGGTTTGGATCAGTTCGTCGTCATGGTGGGAAGATATGGTCGGCGCAGGAAGCCGCCAAAACCATATCAAGTATTGATGGAATTACTGACTACTAGGTCACTTGCAGAAATAGCCGATCAGTTGGAGATCAGCTACGAGACCGCACGCAAACATTTACGAACCCTTTTTGAAAATGCGGAAGCGTTTGCGGAAGTGCCACGTTCACAAAGAACATTAGCCCTTTGGTGGCTTTGCTTTCTCTTAACAGGCACCCCCAGACGTGCGCTACAAGCTGAAAGGCTTCAGCTGCTCCGGGGTGTTAGGGAAAAATCAACGGAACTATCGGAAGAAGAAATAAAAATGGTACAATCAATTATAAAGGCCCTTGAAACTGGGGGTGCCCTCAAAACTATATTGAGTGCAATACTAACACTGCGTACCTCATAACCGGTAGGCAACTCTTCTACTAAAAAACTCTACCGGCTCCTCTGGGAGTCGGTTTTTTTATTTTATCTTCGATCGTCTGAGAAATGACGGGACGCCCCATTCGTCGTCATCGTCTTCTTTCGTGGGAATACGACGCGGTTCTTCTGCTGGTTTTTCTTCGCGTGGCTTGCGATCTACTTTGTTGATGTCGTTTGCAATGGGGGTGGGGGCAGGTTGCACCGTAGATTGACTGCTATTTTGATTTGGATTGCGGATGCCCATGAGCGAGTTATGGATTACGCCCACTTCTTCTTTTTCGCGATTTGCGCGGGAACCGAGACCAAAGAGCGAAGCGCTTGAGCGAGGGAGTGAGTCCTCAGGAAAGCCAGTCGCGATGACGGTCACTTTGATCTCGTTTTTCTTGAGTTTTTCATCTCGGATGGCTCCAAAGATGACGCGAGCGTTGGGGTCTATAGAGTCGGTGATAATGCGTGCGGCATCCTGCACTTCGAGCATGCCCAGGTCGTCACCACCTGCAATCGCGAACAGGACACCTTTTGCGCCGGAGATGGACACTTCAAGGAGTGGAGAATTGATGGCAGCCGTTGCGGCCTCCTCGGCACGTTTTTCGCCCGAGGCGACACCGATACCCATAAGTGCCGAGCCGGCATTGTGCATGACGGAGCGGATGTCGGCAGAGTCCACGTTGATGATACCGGGTGTCGTGATGAGATCGGAGATACCTTCGACGGCTTGGCGCAAAATGTCGTCACACATCGCAAATGCGTTGAGTACCGACGTGTCGCGCTGAACGACCGCAAGGAGGCGGTCGTTGGGGATGGTGATGAGCGCGTCGACTTCTTCTTTGAGCGCGGCGATGCCTTCTTCGGCTGCACGTAAGCGCTGCTGGCCTTCGAAAGAAAACGGCTTGGTGACGACGCCTACCGTGAGCGCGCCTGCTTCTTTTGCAAGACGTGCGACGACTGGGTTTGCACCCGTCCCGGTGCCGCCGCCCATACCGCCTGCGATAAATACCATGTCGGAGCCTTTGAGAGATTCAAGAATTTCTTCCTGCGTTTCTTCGGCGGCACGTTGGCCGATCTCTGGTTCACCGCCTGCGCCAAGGCCGCGGGTGAGGTTTTTGCCGATATGGATCTTCTTTTTGGCTCGGGAATGATGCAAGTCTTGCGCGTCAGTGTTGATCGCGATGAACTCAACGCCCTTGACGTTTGAGTTGACCATGTGATTGATGGCGTTGCTTCCGGAACCGCCGACGCCGATCACGCGAATACGTGCAAATGATTCTACTTCTGGTTGGATTTGTTTCATATAAATATACAAAAGTGTACGCAACAATCAAAACACCCTTTAAGTGCCTAAGTCCCCTAAGTTCAGCACATCATAACAGAAATAA
>CAZDRD010000065.1:0-3706 GCA_964507945.1 uncultured Candidatus Saccharibacteria bacterium | reverse complement strand
CCCTCTCACCCTCGGGATAGGGCCCACGCGATGCGCGTGGGAAGAACAAACTCTTCAGGAATTCTCTTTCAAGAATCCCTGCATGATGTCCGAATATTCGGGCACCTTGCAGGAAATCTTTTTCATAGTAATAATCATATTTTGTGCTATACTTGTGACATGTCTAACGCACTTGAGGAACAACTGCTTCAGGAAGTGAAAGAAATGCGCGCCGAACTCCGTGAGCTTCGCGCCGTCTTAGATGTTGATGATGAAGCAGAAGACGCCCTTGAAAACTATGAGCATCCCGAGCATATCCGCTATGCTTTTGAAGAAGCGAAAAAGAAGTTCGGGCCTCCTGCACAAGCCTGACTATGGAGCTCGTACGGACGCAAGAATTTGAGAAAGCTCTAAAAAGCATCCCGCTGTCTATTCAAAAACTCTGCGAATCCCAACTTATTCTGCTTGCGCACGATCACCACGATTCACGACTTCACTCCAAACTTCTTAAGGGAACGGAAGGTATTCGCTCTTTCCGTGTCACACGCAACTATCGTGGGCTTTTTTACATCAACCGTTCCTCACAGATTATCGTCTTCACCATAGAACATCGTAAAGACGTGTACCGCTGACTTCCCTCTCTTTGAAACCACCACACAGCCCACTGCGGGTGATGATCTCAAAAGAAGGGGCCAGTGAGAGTACCGCTCACACTGGCCCAAGTAACACCCTAGCGTGTTTGGGGACAATAATTCGGCCAGTCACCTGGCCACACGAATGCCTTGACCGTGAGTATCTCCGGATACCGATGATACTCACACGGCCAATAAAATGATAGTCCGTAATAATATTCGGCCTTATTTTCTCTCCCCTCTCTCAGTTTCTTGAGAATGGGCGCCGGAATGTACTGCGCGTCCGCCGCCCACCACAACTTCATGACTACCGTCATGCCGACGGTAATCTCGACAAGGTCGTCCTCGTCATAGTTGTACCACAAATCTGGTACCATGAATACATGGACGTCCTTGCTCCTCCACCTCGCCCACCTACCCCCTTCCCCGGCGAACGTCCCTACTTCTTTGCAGTAGTTGGAAAATAAATGTGATTGGTCTTTGATCTCGAAGAACATATTATCGACAGACCAGAGATTGGCGCGATCTGGGCCACCCTCTGTCGTCTTGTTCTTATACTCGTACGCCACCCGTAGGGCGGCGTCGAGCAAATAAAACGCCCGCCGAACTTCCCTTAAATTCTTTAGTGAGTACATTTCATCCTCCACCCCTCTCACCCTCGGGATAGGGCCCCGCCTTTGGCGGGGAAAAGAACGATTTTTCAGGAATTCTCCTCATTGAGAACCCCTCACCTGACATCACAAACACGGCAGTAAAAATGTATCCGTTTGATATCAGGTGAGGAATTGCAATTGTGTATTGCAATTCCTGTTCAATTTCTTTATGAGCATCCCTCTTTCATTTTTTCTCAACGCACCATGGTCTTGGTACGGATGTGCAAAATTGCTTTTGCGTATCGTCAAAATGACCGAATGCTATGATCAGCACACACTCTCTCTCCTCTGATATTTTTCAAACAACACTCTCCTCATGTTGTTTTCACAAAGAGATTTCTAGATGCATGAGGTGGTTAGTCTCACTGCACCCAGCCGATCTCTTTACGAGACGGGTGGCAACCCACGCCTTAAAGACAGAGCCCTGCATGTATCGAAGTTTGGATGGTTTCGATAGATACTAGGGCGGCTTGCCGTCCAAACGAGATTTTCAAAAGAATGTCACTCATCCCACTCCCTCCTCTTTCCTCACTTATCGGCTGAAGGCACCGTCAAGCATCGCTTTCGCAACACCCAATCAGGGGTGGGGAACGTTCTTCTGTGAACCTCCCAAGAACTCATCATCTGCCATGAGTATAGCACCTTTTGCTCTATTTGTCAATACTCTGATGACAGAATAATTGAAAGTGTCATGTACGAATACCTATGATTTACAATATATATGAGTTATCAACATATTTTTGTCACAGAATGTTGACATTTTTATGTATCTTGCTACCATTAAAGCATGGCATACGAAGAACCGCTCCAAACAGCAGGCCTCACCCACGACCAGGCGGCGCTCTATGAGGTCCTTATAAAAAACGGCCCCCTGCCCGCAAGCAAGGCGGCACAACATGCAACTATTTCGCGCACGCTTTCCTATAAAGTATTCGACGAGCTTACTGAAAAAGGTCTCGTTGAGAAAAAAGAGGAAAAAGGCAAGGTGGCAGTGTTTCAAGCGGTACATCCGATGAAGCTGAAAGAGATCATTGACGAGCAAGCACGTCGCGCTGAAGATGCGAAGGGGGCGTTGCAGACAGTTTTGACACACCTTGTTTCTGATTACAATACCGTCTCGGGCCAGCCGGGAGTGCGTATGCTTGAGGGTATACGCGGAATTACCGAGCTGTATAAGGATATCCTTGATGAACAAAAAAATATCTGCCTTATTCGCTCACCTGACGACGACAAATTTCCCGAGCTCGCAGACCTTGTAGAAAAACAGATACGCGATCAGGTGCGTTTAGGCATCAAAACGCGCGCCATTACGCCACTGGTGCCTGAGACATCGGAAACGGTGCTTGCGTACGATGCGGTACGTCTCGTGGAGCGGCGCATTATACCCCTTGAAAAATTTCAGACCCCAGCACAAATCATTCTCTACGCACAAAAAGTCGCACTTACGTCGTATGATCAAGCACTCATGACCACGATCATTGAAAATGCCGCTATTTCCGCAACATTCACCACGCTTTTTGAATACATTTGGACCATGGCAACACCGGAACATGAGCGGATACGCGCAAACATGACGTTATGAAGATGAGTTATGTATAGCTTGCTCAAAGTACTTTTTAAATGCAAGCGCGATAGCTTCAAAGTGTTCTGGCTTGGAGAGATCGTCACCAAAAGACGCAAAAAGATGATGGCCTTCAGGCCCCACCCGATCGAGAATTCGCCCCAGTGCATCACCGGTGCGTTTAAGTTTTTGCGAGTCCCGCTCATTGCGACCCATATCGAAAGATAAACGCGGCGGATCAAACGCATCATCCAGATCAAATGCGAGCCGAAGCGTGCTGCTTTCAATACATTTTCTCTCCTGTTTGTATTGAGTTTGACTGAAAAACGTCGTACGCAGCGGATGCTCAGCAGGCAAATCATCAAACGAAAGCTCCAGGTTGATACGTGCCTGGTAGGTTTCGTTGCGTTTTTTATTATGCTCGGCATGAGGACGAATAAATACTTTCAGCGTGAAAATATTTTCTGAATTCTTCTCTTTTAGAGAAAAGATTATATTATTGCCTCTTGTACGCGCTTCATCTTTAGCGACCTCGTATTTGTCACCTCTACTGACATCCACGAGGACACCCGTCATAGTCGCAACACCCTCAAATGAATGCTGTAAATCTGTCATCGTCTCACCCTTAAAAGAGGTCGCTGTGTCATATCCATATGTAGCCATCTGCTCTGCTGCAAAAAACAGATGCGCTGAACGACGGACATACGCTTCAAAAAGCTGATCCGCAAAAATGCTTTCTGTTTCATTACCCGATGCTTTCAGCGATTCTTTCAATGAACCTTTTAACTTTTCAGCGTTATCAAGCGTATTGGTATACTGCGCAAATACCTCACGAACCGTTTCCGGTTCGGTAAGTGCCGCGAAGGTTTGTATTCGATCTG
>CAZDRD010000064.1:0-3840 GCA_964507945.1 uncultured Candidatus Saccharibacteria bacterium | reverse complement strand
CCCTTCAACGGTTTTCAAGACCGCCGCTTTCGACCACTCAGCCACCTCTCCGTATATTTTTTATTCGTTCGCGTCTGATGACGTCTCGTCACGCACCTCCTCATCCCAATGATCATGCCGTTTGGCGATGAAAAAGATGTAGATGATCTCCAAGATCGCAAACGTGTTGACGATCAGGAGGGCGAGGAACCACCATTTTTCCGTGCGACGCGCGGAGAGCCACAAGGCCCACGCTTTCCACGGCAGCGACCACAAGGTCGCAAGCACCACAAACAGGAATACATGTTCATTCATCATACAAAGAGGATGGTATCATATTTTTGACCGAAGTGGTATGCTCGCCGTATGGATAAAAGAAGCCTGCTCGGTATAGATTATGGCAGCGTCCGCGTGGGCGTCGCTTGTGCGAGCGGCGACGGGCATTTTGCATTTCCATACCAAGTGCTTGCAAATGACGCGCACCTTCTCACGAAAATCATCGAATTGATACGACAAGAGGACATCGCGACGGTGGTCATAGGCGACTCGCGTGATTTTGCGGGAAAAGAAAACGCCATCATGTCGCGCGTCAAAGCGTTTGGCGATTCGCTTAAAGAGAAAACGGGTTGCGAGGTGGTATACGAAAATGAGACGCTTACGTCCGCGCAGGCGCGGCGGGCATTTGAACGTACGGAAAAGACCCGCGCTCCGGATCCACAGACGAGCGTCGATGCCGCCGCCGCCGCGCTTATCTTGCAGGCGTATCTCGACAAACGTACGTCCGATGCGTAAAGTACTGGTATGGACAAAATTTCAATAGACGAATTCAAGAAGATCGAAATCAAGCTCGGCAGGATACTGCAAGCGGAAAAGGTGCCCGAGACCAACAAGCTGATCCGGCTTTCCGTGGATGTGGGCGAAGAAGCGCCGCGGCAGATCGTCTCCGGCATCGCCGCGTATATTGAAAGCCCTGAAAAATTGATAGGGAAGACCCTTCCTTTCGTCACCAATCTCGCGCCGCGTATGCTCAAAGGACTTGAGAGCAATGGCATGCTCTTGGCAGCACACAGCGACGATGACGTATTTTCTTTTATGATTGCGGAAAAAGAATTACCTCCCGGCACGCGGCTGGGATAGTGCGCGATGTATTTCAAAAGAGGCGCTGTCGTTGGTATACTACAAGCAAGCCTTGATCATACATGGAGCACTTTTCTTCAACGATCCTTCGCTTTTTTCCGATACCGCGTCTCATGCGCATGCCGGCGGTTGGAGTCGATATCTCCAACGAGTCGGTAAAGTACGTCTCGCTCAAACGAAATGGCACGTTCATGATGCCGGAGTGCATAGATAAATTACCACTCCCGCCCGGTATCGTGGAACGTGGACTCATAAAAAATGCCGACGAACTCATCTCGGTATTGAAAAAGATACAACGTGAGACCCGGCTTTCGTTCGCGCATGTTTCTTTGCCCGAGGAACATGCCTATCTTTTTGAAATCGCCCTTCCGAAAGACAATGAGCTTGCGGTCGAACAGGCGCTCGAGTTTCATTTGAAGGAAAATGTGCCGCTTTCTCCCGACGAAGTGATCATTGATTATATCGAGATGGGCAGTGCCGATCTCAACAAGCTCGATCTTTCGGTCTCGGTGTATCCGATACGGATCGTGCAGCAATACCTCGAGGTTTTTCTTGCCGCGGGCCTTGAGCCGCTTTCGTTCGAGATCGAAGCGCAAGCGATCGCCCGCGCCCTCGTCTCCAAAGAACAAGAGGAACAAACGATCATGCTCGTCGATCTCGGCGCAAGTGATGCAGGGATCTCGATCGTCTCAAAGGGCGTGCTTGAATATACCGCGACGCTCGATACCGAAGGCAACCGCCTCACGCAGGCAGTTGAAAAAGCGCTGGACATCTCGACCAAAGAAGCGGAAGAACATATGATCGTGAATGGTCTCGTCAACACACCCGAGAATAAGGCGGCGTTCGAGGCCATGTTTCCGATCGTCGAAGCGCTGCGAGACGAGATCAACAAGCATCTCTCGTACTGGAACGTGCATCGGGGAACCGAACGTCCCGGCACACGCTCGATAGACTCCGTCATCGTTTGCGGCGGCAACGCGGTCATCAAGGGACTCACGCAGTATCTGACGGCAATGCTATCGCTGCCTGTGGTGCCGGGGAATGTCTGGATCAATTTGCTCTCGCTTGACGAAGTATTGCCCGCTTTGCCGTATCGCGAATCGGTCAAATACGCGACGGCAGTGGGGCTTGCCCTGCGTTCGCTTACACGTGAAGGAATACAAGTACCTGTCCCTTCGTCACATACCCTCCGCTCCCTGCCAGGCGACTACGCTTCAGGTATGTAACGAAGGAACAGGCGGGAATACATACATTATGATCAACCTCATTCCAACCGCATATCGGCAAGAGCTCGTCAAAGAGTATCGGATCCGCTTGGGTATCATCGCGCTCTTTTTTGTCGCGGGTGCTTGTGCGACCGGAGCGCTGTTTGTCATACCGTCATTTTTCACCGTGACGTTGCAGGAAAAAAACTTGCGAATGGAGCGTATGGCACAAGAGGAACAAGCGGTCGGCAATTCGAGTGGCTTGGAAAAAATACTGGAACAATCGGATCAAAAGCTCGGCATACTCGCATCAAAGTACGCAAGCCCCTCACTCACCGATCTCATGCGCACGATCATCGAAGAAAAACCGGCAGGCGTGATCCTTTCGGGTATTCGCTATGAACGTACGCAAAACAAGACGGAGATGCTCGTACTCTCCGGCACCGGCGCGACACGTGATGCATTGGTCTTGTTTCAGGAAATGCTCCAGAAAGAGTCGCGGATCGCGAGTGTGCAATTGCCCATTTCCGATCTGGCAAGCAGTGCGAACATCTCGTTTACCATTACCGCCACACTCGCCTCGCTACCAACAATATGAAAAAGAAATTACATCAACAGATGATCTTTGCGATGGTGTGCGTTCTGTTGAGTGCCGGAGCGTTGCTTTTACTTTTGTGGAGCGTGCGTCACACACAGGCATCTATCGGTACGCTTACCGGGACGCTCGTCGCGTCTTCGACGCATCAGACATCCGAGACGCTTCTTCAGCGGCGCGTGGAGGAGACAAAGCAGCAGCGTGCCGATGTGGATGCATATTTTGTCGACGTCTCGGCGCTCGTGCCGTTTCTCGAACAGATAGAAGATCTGGCGCGTATCGCAGGAGTGTCGTCCAAGGTCGTCGCAGTGTCAGAAGAGACCCGTCCGCTTTCGGATGTACAAGGCGGGAAGGGAAAAAATGCGACATACGGCGTCATCAGCGTCACGGTTTCGTTTAAAGGCGCGTGGGCGCAGGCGTACCGATTTCTTTCGCTTGTCGAACATATCCCGTATGTGAGTCGCATCGAACGGGCCGAACTCTCGCAAGTGGAAGAAACCGCACAACAGTCCGCAGGATGGAGCGGTCTCGTCGTATTCACGGTCGCGAAATTGCCATGAAAATTCCCAATCTCAACAACATACATATTTCATTTGGAAAAAATGGAAGCAAGGCCGTCAAACGCCGCGATATCTTTTTGCCTGTTCGCGATTGGTTCATCCTTTTGGGGATCGGCGCCGCCGCGCTCCTCCTTTTGATCGGATACGGTTTGTGGATCTATTGGCAGGTAGGACATGCCGTATATGACGTACAGTCTGATACGACGACCGCCGCTCCCTCCTACCTGCGACGTTTGGAAGACGTGCTGGCGGATACGAAACGAGAGCAGTCGATATTTGAAACACTTACTGCGAGCGCGCCGACGGTCACCGATCCAAGCCGGTAACTCCTTGCTTCACATGGCGCACGTGGTTATAGTGGTGA
>CAZDRD010000063.1:0-3970 GCA_964507945.1 uncultured Candidatus Saccharibacteria bacterium | reverse complement strand
AAAAACTCGGTTTCATTGAGGATATTTACACCCAATTCCTTTGCCTTGTCATATTTTGACCCAGGATCTTCACCGGCAAGGACGTAGTCGGTTTTTTTGGAAACGGAACTTGCGGGTGTGCCGCCGTGTTTGCGCACAAGTGCCTTGGCCTCATCGCGTGAAAGCGTGGGCAAGGTGCCGGTGATGACCACCGACTTTCCCGCAAGAACCCCAGTCTGTTTTTGCTTTTGTTCATGAGCAACGTGAACATGTTTGAGGAGCCGTTCGACCAGCGCACGATTGGTACGATCGGCAAACCATGCGTGCACGGATGCGGCAACGACAGGGCCCACGCCATCTATTTTTTCAAGCTCTTCAGCGCTCGCGACACTGATGCGCTCAAAGGAACCGAAATGCTCGGCAAGGTCGTGTGCGGTTTCTTCCCCCACTTGGTCGATAGAAAGTCCGAACAAAAAACGTGGCAATGTCACCCGTTTCGCTTTTTCAATGGCGGTGAGCAAATTATTGATAGCCTTTTCTTTGAAACCTTCCAGACCTTCAAGGTCGCCTGCCTTGAGCGTAAAAAGATCGTCAAAATGCGCGATGAGTTTTTTTTCAAGCAAGAGATCAATGATATTGGGTCCAAGGCCGTCGATATCGAGCGCTTTTTTCGAAACGAAATGATGAAAGCGCCTGCGGTATTGATCAAATGAATTACGATCCACACAACGATATGCGGCCTGGCCGGGTATCCGCTCGACGCTGCCGTCACCGCCGCAGCCTTCGACTTTTTTTGGAAAGACATATGGTTTTTCTTTTCCGGTACGCAGATCGGTGAGCACCGATACGATCTCGGGAATGACGTCGCCCGCTTTTTGCAAGATGACGGTGTCCCCGATCCGTACGTCGAGCTTTTTGATCTGATCTTCGTTATGCAAGGTCGCCCTTGAGACCGTCGAACCGGCAACGACGACCGGCTCAAGCACCGCGACCGGCGTCACGACACCGGTGCGACCGATCTGCAGCACGATGTCTTTGAGTTTGGTCGTGACTTGTTCTGCAGGAAACTTGAACGCGATCGCGAAACGCGGCGCCTTGCCCGTGTACCCGAGACTCTCCTGATAGCGCACTTCGTTTACTTTCACCGCAATACCGTCCATCTCGTACGGCATGTCGTGACGTTTGTGCTGCCACTCATCATAATACGAGAGCACTTCGGCGAGTGTCTTTGTCACTTCGACCTGCGGATTGACTTTAAACCCGAGCTCACGCAACAGCACAAGCTCGTCGTATTGCGTTTGCGGACGCGCGCCATCAAGCGTCGTTTCGTCGAGCCAGTCGATGTCATAGATACAACAATCGAGACGGCGCGATGCCGTGATCCTCGGATCAAGCTGCCGCAACGAACCCGCCGCACAATTGCGCGGATTCATAAAAAGCGGCTCGCCGTTTTTTTTACGCTCTGCATTGACGCGTTCAAACTCGATGCGTCCCATCCATGCCTCGCCACCGACGATCAGACTCGCTGGTCTGTTGAGCACCAGCGGAATACTCTGAATGGTGCGCAGGTTTTGTGTGATGTCTTCGCCCACTTCCCCATTGCCGCGCGTCGCCCCCTGCACGAGCATTCCTTTTTCATAGGTGAGCACGATCTTGAGTCCGTCTATTTTGTGTTCGCAACAATATGAAAAATCATGCGGAGGCAGATCCGACTCACGCGAGAGGTGACGCACGAGACGCTCCTGCCACGCGGCCAGTTCGCTTTCATTGAACACATTGTCAAACGACCACTGCCGCACTTTGTGACGCACTTTGACAAAGGCCGCAAGCGGTTCGGCGCCCACGCGACTGGTCGGCGAAGAAGAAGTTTTGAGTGACGGATACTGCTGCTCAAGCCCAAGCAATTCTTTAAAAAGCGAATCGTACGCCTCGTCCGATATTTCCGGCGCGTCCAGGACATGGTATTGATACCGATGATGATCCAAAAGCTCGCGCAGTTTTCGTGCGCGCTCTACGGCTTCTTTTGATACGACAGGCGACATCGTCTCCAGCATACCGCAGATAAAGCCCTGCTACCACAGGAGCATCGTGAAAAGATTGAAACCCCAGAAATACGCCACGGCGCACCCGAGTATGAGAAACGGTCCAAACGGCACTTCGCTTTTAAGCGACAACTTTTTATGGAGAAACGGCAGCAATGTCCGTGAGTGTGCCACATACCTTTGTAAGCCAAGCAGTATCACGCTCACGATCGCGCCGATCCAAAATGCGAGTACGAGTGCCGAAAATCCGGCAGCGAGTCCCAGGAGCCACCCGAAACTGAGGGCTAGTTTACTGTCCGCGAGGCCGATCCATCGTCCATGTGAGATCAGCCACAAAAAAAGAAGCGGCGCCGCAACCAGTGGCCCTGCGATCGCGGCCTCTGGAGTGAGCGATGCGAAACCATACGGCGTCACCATGTGTGAGACAAGCGCCAAGAGCGCTGCGCTGTATACGAACTTGTCGGGAATGATCGTCGTCTCGAGGTCATGAAAAGCGATGATGACAAACAAGCACCACAGCGCGACTTGTATCATATACGCAAACCACCACAATGGGTTCGCGATCGCGGCAAGCCCGAATCCAAGCACCTGCGCGACACCTACAAATACGAAACCGGTTAAAAGCTCAACCAAGGGATACTGCCACGAGAGCGACACGTTGCAGGTGCGACATTGACCACGCAACGCTACGAACGAGAACACCGGCACCATCTCAAACGCTTTGAGTATGCGTTTGCAGGCCATGCATGCAGACCTGCCCCCTATCGAACGCTCGTCTCGCGTACGGATGATGACCACATTGAGAAAGCTCCCGATGATGAGACCTAAAACAAAAAGCAGTGTGAGATAGAGTGCGTCCATTATGAACCAACGCAATAATAGTACGGGTCGGCTGCATCGTTACATAACGGCGCAGTGAATCCTGTAGGAAGATTGTCATCGTCAATATCATTATCTAATGCTGTATTTTTAGTTTCCAGTCGCGCACGTAATATGTAGTCAGTTCTTGCGGTGTTTGTAAAATAACCATATGGTGCCCCGGATAACCAAGGCCCTCCGGTTGGATGAAGAGGTACAGGATTGATAAAACTGCCCAATGTAGTGCCCGAACCTGTAGGACAACCATTGGCTGCCGTCTCAGTAAGTGAAGCAGGATACTGCCTTCCACACGCATCGTAATAGAGGGCCAATGCAAGTGAAAGTTGCTTGACATCGGTGATGCGCTTGGCATCGCGTCCTTTTGCACGTGCGCTGTTGAGCGACACCATGACGACTGACGAGAGTATGCCGATGATCGCGATGACGACCAGAAGTTCGATGAGCGAAAATCCTTTTTTATTTGTTTTCATACTTTTATGCTTGTATCATTACAATAACACAAATAATTATAGTTGAGGCCCAGGTGGAGGAGGTGCAGGCGGTAGTACATCAGACATCTTACAGCCGTCTATATCGCAGGTTATCTGTTTCGTTTGACCAGCATTTGTAGCAGTAAAAAGAAAGTTGCTAGGATTGGTTTGGGTTGGGTTTGTATATGCCCAACCTCTTGCAAGTCCTGGCCAAACACTCGTTGTATCTGAGCAAATAGGCGTTACGTTTGGGGTTCCAACAACAGGGTCGTTGAGAGCAGAGTTCGCGTTAGAGCAAAAAAGTGCCAGCGTGTGAGCGCTTTTCATGGAAGTAAGCGTACTTGAACTGCTTGCTTTATCACGTTGACTCCAAATCATCACCGCTACTAAGGCAGAAAGTAATCCAATAAGAAGGATAACTACCATCAACTCAATGAGCGTAAATCCTTTTTTGTACGTCACGTCTTTTATTATAGTACACCCTGCACGCTCAACAAACTAGATGTCTTGTGTAGTAACTACTTACATACGTATTCCCCCCACCTTCACCTCATCCACAAAGGCAGCATCATCGGTCGCGGAACCATTGATCTTGAATCT
>CAZDRD010000062.1:0-4134 GCA_964507945.1 uncultured Candidatus Saccharibacteria bacterium | reverse complement strand
AGTATGGTACTATCTTTTTATAGTTATATTTTTTTCCTATGAAAAACAAAACAATCTATCTCTTTGGGCTGGGAGTGATCATAGCCGGAGCGCTTATCGGAGGGTACTATCTCATGCCGGGCAAATACGACAGCCTTGCGTCATGTCTGGGCGATAAGGGCGTGATCTTTTACGGCGCATTCTGGTGTCCGCATTGCCAGGAGCAGAAACAGGAGTTCGGTAAATCGGTCAGCAAGCTCCCGTATGTCGAATGCTCCACGTCTGATGGCCAGCGACAAACACAAGTATGTATCGATCAGGGAATCCGTTCGTATCCGACATGGGTATTTCCGTCTGCCGGCACAAGTACGCCTGAGCGTGTTGAGCGCGTTATGACACTCGCAGAGCTTTCACAAAAGTCGTCGTGTCCTCTACCATAATATGCTTTCAGGGTGGGAACAATTTTCGGATCTTGTCGGCATGGCAGTTTTGTTTGCACATGTTGCCATTGTGCTCTATGTCGTATTTCGATTGATTCTTAAAAAACCGTGGTCGCCTGCCGTTGTATCATTGTTGAAACGGTATGGACTGTTGTGCGGGGCACTCGTTGCACTCGGCGCGACCGTGGGCAGTCTCTTGATATCGTATGGATTTGGAATCCCTGCATGCGATCTGTGCTGGTTTCAGCGGACGATGATCTATCCGCTTGCGATCATCACGCTTGTCGCGTGGTGGCGTAGTGATGTAGAAGTGTGGGAATATGTTTTGCCGCTTGCGGGCATCGGTGCCCTCATTGGTCTCTACCAGCATGTCATGCAGGTGTGGCCGTCCTTGGGTCTTGCCTGTGGTTCGGTTGCGACATCGGCCTCATGTGCGGCGCGATATATGTTTGAGTTCGGGTATATCACGTTGCCGCTTTTGGGTGTGACGACGTGTGTGTTGGTCGCGGTCTTTGCATGGGAGGCACGAAAGGCGTCACGATGAACCCGCTCTCTTTTTCCATCCTTGCTCGCGACAAAAAAAGCCGCGCACGTGCAGGTATCGTCACGACGCCGCATGGCAGTTTCGAAACGCCGTGCTTTGTGACGGTCGGCACCAAGGCAACGGTCAAAGCAGTCACGCCCGAGATGCTCAAGGATGCGGGCGCACAGATCGCGCTTGCCAATACATACCACTTGTACTTGCAGCCGGGCGATGACGTCGTGCGCGACGCGGGCGGAGTAGGGAAGTTCATGCACTGGGACGGGCCGACCATGACCGACTCGGGTGGTTTCCAAGTTTTTTCGCTCGGTGCTGCGTACGGACATGCCGTTTCAAAAGTAACGCGCGAAGAGCTCGATGCAGACACGGTGACTCCATCGGTGTATGATGCTGACATTGCCACACAGCACGGCAAACTTGCGATCATCGACGAAGAAGGTGTGTCATTTACGTCACACATCGATGGCTCCCTCCACCGCTTCACGCCAGAGCGTTCGATCGAGATCCAGCACAATCTCGGCGCGGATATCATCGTCGCATTCGACGAATGCACCGGCGCAACCGCATCGTATGAATATCAAAAAGAAGCAATGCACCGTACGCACCGCTGGGCGGAGCGTTCTCTAAAGGCACACAAGCAAAATATTGATGCGTCGCACAAACAGGCTTTGTTTGGCGTCGTGCAGGGTGGACGCTATGAAGACCTACGCCGTGAGAGTGCACGTTTTCTGGCCGACAAAAATTTCGACGGCTTCGGTATCGGCGGGTCATATATAAAAGAAGATCTCGATACGGCGGTCGGCTGGGTATGCGAAGAACTGCCCGAGGACAAACCGCGGCATTTGCTCGGTATCGGCGAACCGCAAGACTTAATAAACGGCATCGCCAAGGGTGTCGATATGTTCGACTGTGTCATTCCCACACGCTATGCCCGCACCGGCACGGTCTTTACGAAAGCAGGGAAGATAAGTATCGTCAAAGAAATATATTCGCGCGATCTCGGCCCGCTCGATGATGGTTGTGAGTGCTACACTTGCATCAACTATACTCGTGCCTACCTTTCCCATCTCTTTCGTGCCGACGAGATGCTCGGGGCAACACTTGCGAGCGTGCATAATCTTCGGTTTCTCATCCGTCTTGTCACCGATGCACGGCAGAAGATACTTGCAAAATATTGATACTTGTGACATAACTACAAATAGTCGTTCACTGTGGAGACCCAGTCATGGGAAAGGGTAGGATGTGGTTGGCATGCCTTATTGTCGGCATCGTCATCTTTTTTCTAGGATTTTTTTCAACCCCTAAGATCGTGTCTGTGATGTGTCTCGGTGGTGGAGTATTTTTTGCTGCCTTCGCCCTGTACTTGGGCCTTCGTCATGCACATGAAATCTGGATACTGTTAAGCTGGTTGCTTTTCGGACTCGGAATAATCGGGTTTTTCCTGTATCTACTAATAGGAAAATAGCCAAGCGATGGAGAAGGAAACAAGCGCCCGGACAAAACCGGGCGTTACACATTCTGTATGATAGTAAAAAGTAGTACGCACCGTCTCACTGAGACGGTGCGGATGTACTTGATACTTTTCTTGGTCTCAACTCCCGAGAGATCGGCGGAGGTCAGTACCTGGAGTAAAGGAGTTCAGGCCCATTAAACGAGTCGGCCAAATCACGACCTGTAATCCATAGGCCAGCAACAACGCCGCGTAGGCAATTAAGTAAGAGATCACGATTGCTGCCAAGCTAATTAAATACCAGCACACTTTCAATTGAAATCCACCTACGGTCATGAGGGTCAAATACGCCGATCGCTTCCACTCCATGACGGGACGATCATCATCGTCAAGTTTATTTATCTCAAAGAGATAGGTATACGGCCACAGCACTTTACGTAGCAGCAAAAACTTTTTGTCGTTCTGCCATTTACCGTGCTCAAGTTCCCAATGTACCCAAGCGAGGGCATAGTTGACGTTTAGAATCACTACAACGATTACGATGCCCAAAACGTAGGCCCAAGTCTCCATAGCTGATACTCCCTAAAGGGCGGGTTGAAGTTCTGAAGTGGATGATATAATATATATTTATCTATGTCAAATAAATTTACCCTACACTCACCCTACAAACCCGCCGGGGATCAGCCTAAAGCGATCAGAGAGCTTGTGGAGAGTATTCATGCTGGCAACAGGCACCAAGCGCTTTTGGGCGTGACGGGATCGGGCAAGACATTTACGGTTGCAAATGTCATACAAGAGATCCAAAAACCGACCTTGGTGATCGCGCATAACAAGACGCTCGCGGCGCAACTCGCGCAAGAGTATCGAGAATTTTTTCCGAACAACGCCGTGCACTATTTCGTCTCGTACTACGACTATTACCAGCCGGAGGCGTACATGCCAGTCACCGATACATATATAGAGAAAGAAGCGATGATCAACGAAGAAATAGACCGCTTGCGGCATGCTTCGACGCAGGCGCTCCTTTCGAGACGCGATGTGATCATCGTTGCATCGGTGTCGTGTATTTACAGCTTGGGGTCGCCTGCCGAGTATGAAAAAGTGCACCTCAAACTGGACACTAAGAGTGCGCTTAATCGCGCCGATCTCATTCGCAAACTCATACACATACACTTCACTCGTACGGGCGCGGACCTCAAGCCCGGCCTCTTTCGCGCACGCGGCAATATGGTCGAGGTGATGCCCGTCAACGAGCGGGTGATCTATCGGATTTCGCTTGATGCCTCCAAGATACAAGAGATAACCGTGATTGATGCTATTACACGCGAGGTCAAAGAGCAGCTTGAAACCTTGTTTATATTTCCGGCGAAACATTTCATCACGCCCGAAGACGAACGCAAACGCGCGATTGCGGAGATCAAACAAGCGCTCGATGAGCGTCTCAAAGAATTTCAGGCGCAGGGCAAGCTCTTGGAAGCGGAGCGCATCAAGCGGCGTACCACGCACGATCTAGCGCTCATCAAAGAGATCGGCTACTGCAATGGCATTGAAAATTATTCGCGACACTTCGACGGGCGTGAGCCGGGGCAGCCGCCATACTCACTTTTGTCATATTTTCCGCACACAAAAGACGGCACACCGGATTTTTTGACGGTCATCGACGAGTCGCACGTGACCGTACCGCAGATCGGTGGCATGTATGCGGGAGATCGTTCGCGCAAAGC
>CAZDRD010000061.1:0-4158 GCA_964507945.1 uncultured Candidatus Saccharibacteria bacterium | reverse complement strand
AGAGCATACGCCTGAAGAGCGTGGGGTCACCAGTTCGATCCTGGTCCTCGGCACAAGATAAAGAAAAACCAGCAGCGGCATTGCACCGTGCTGGTTCTGACACCCCGAAGGGATCAATTAAGTTCTGGATGGCAGTAGCGGAAGAGGGGCCCGATGAATGCTCCCCACAACCAGGTGAGTGTTTCTCTGGTGACATGGTCAGCAATCGGGAGGCGGACAAAGAAGAGTTCGTCTTTGGTGATGCAGTTGAGGATTGGTGTCAACTCCATCTCCGCAATTCGGGCCTGCCGTTCTGGTTTCAACCCCCGGAAGTGCCGACATTTGTTGGATTCATGCCACCAAATGTTTTCGATTACCGAAGTTTTCAAATTGGTGGGCATGTGGTGCAAAGCGATGATCAGAAGGCGCAGAAACGCATCTGTACGGAACGCGATGATGCGGCTCTGGCGTTCGTCGAGTTCACTGGGCAGAAGCGGCTCCAGTTTGAAGCGCTCAAGCTGGCGTTGTTCTTCGAGCCAGCCCTCCCAATATCCTCCTACCATGAAGTGGGTGAGTCGGTCTAGCCAAAAGACTGGCTCGCGACCGATTCTCTCACCAGCACCAAACCGATTGAGCGGCGTGTCGATAACTGCGTCGACTAACTGCTCGATCGTCAAAAGAGTTCGATCGTACTGTGGCCTCGCGGCTGACCAAGGAAGTTGGTCAGACGACAGAGGTACCGGTAGCATTACGGCCATGACAACCTCCATCGCGTAGGCTCTTCATCGGTCTATTATAAAGACAAATGGGAGAGCAATAAACGTACGTACTTCATGCCATTTTCATTTTCTTTCTGCATTCCATCATGCTCCTTCTAAAAATGCTGTCAAGCAGGGGCGAGACAGCATGGTGCATAAGTAAAAATATGGCGTGAATCAAGAGGATTTTACCTTCAACTTGGTCTGTTTCTCTTTATTTACTTTCGGAAGGCGAATGGTGAGGAGTCCGTGCTTTTCATTGGCGACCGCTTCTTCGACTTCGACTTCGGCAGGTAGGAGGATAGTGCGCGAAAATGAACCCCAGTAGAGTTCCTTATGGAAATAATTGTCGTCCGAAACCTCTTTTTGTTCCTCACGAGAGCCGCGAATGGTCACCATATCGCGCGAGATGGAGACATCGAGGTCGTCAGGGCGCACGCCTGCGACGATGGAGCGAATGATGATCTCGTCGGGTGTCTGATAGACGTCGACGGTCAACTGGCCCTCGGTAGCATCGTCTTCGATCCAGCCTTCATCTGCGGGCGGTTCTTCTTCGTGGTAACGCAAGTCACGTTCACGTCCGCGCTGTGGCGGCAAGTCTTGGTCAAAATCATCATGCTCATCGGGATCCATAGCTCCCGTAAGACGCTGAAAAAAGGATGATTTGCCACGTGCCATAATATTATTTGCTTGTTAGAGGTCTCGTAATGCGCTTTGCTTTTTCAAATAAAAGGAAGAAAGCAATGATACCAAGCCACACGAAAAAGAAAACAATCGCAGTATCTTTACCGTCGCTTTTCAGTATAAAGAAATTAAAGAGCGAATGCAACACGATTGCACACACAAGTCCTGTGTACAAATACGCTATTCGACGCAACGGCTTCATATAGAAACTATACGCCATGGCAAAACCGATGATACCGGACGAGAGCGTGTGCAGGAGTGACGCGCCGATAAAGCGCAGGTTGCCGGTCAATACTCCTTCGGCGAGCGCGTGTTTACCAAACGGTTCAAGAAGAAAAAGGATGGTTTCGCTTGCGGCAAAACCCAAAGCGAGCGTGACCATATAAATGATCGTATCGAGTGGCTCATCCACCGCTTTGCGCCAGAGCACGATACCAAGCGCCGCAAGATATTTGACACCTTCCTCGATCGTCGCCCATAGCACGATAAGCAGCGTGCCGCTTGCATGTTCAAGCGCGACCTGCTCAAGCGGCAAGACGATGTATACCGCGATCATGCCTGCAAAAAAAGCCAATACCAAAAGCCATTTCGGCTCGGGATGCCGCTTGTCTTCGCGCAAAAAGAACCAGAGCCATAAAAGGGCAGGCACGATGCCGCCCAGTACGGAAAAAAATATTGCTTCAAGATCGGACGACATTGAAGATCATTCTACCACAGGCCAGGGCGCTACGATGAGCATGTCCGCATCTTTTGTGGAGAGTGAAGACCAGATCTCTTCGGTCACAAAGGGCATGAACGGATGCAAGAGCTTGAGTGAGGTGGTCAAAAGAGTATACAGCACGTACTGACGAGAGCGTTTTGCGTCATGATCTTCGCCCTTCAAGATATCTTTCGATTGCTCAAGGATCTCGTCGGCAAGGCGATGCCAGATGAAGTGATAGAGTTTTTCTGCCGCAAGATAGAGGCGGTATTGTTCCAAATCCTCGGTCATTTCACGCGTGAGCGTAGAGAGTTCTGCAAGCAATGCCTCGTCGGGTTTTGTAAGCGTTGGTTTTATATGGTCAAAATCTTCAACGTTTGAAAGTATGAAGCGAGTGATATTCCAAAGCTTGTTGGCAAAGTGTTTGTAGCCTTTGACTTTTTGCTCGTCAAATTTAATATCACTGCCGATTGCGGCACCGACGATCAGACCCATCCGTAGTGCGTCTGCTCCATACTTTTCGATCATATCGAGAGGATCGACGCCGTTGTTGAGGGATTTGCTGAACTTGCGTCCGTCTTTGGCACGTACCAGCCCGTGGATAAGTACTTTTGTAAACGGCACTTGTCCCAAATGGAAACCACTCATGAGTATCATTCTTGAAACCCAGAGTGGCAAGATCTCGTACGCGGGTGACATAAATGTCGTGGGATGAAAACGTTCCAGATCCGAAGTCGCGGTAGGCCAGCCAAGCGTGGAGAAAGTCCAGAGCGCTGAAGAAAACCATGTGTCGAGTACGTCAGGATCTTGCTCCCATCCCTCCCCTTGAGGAGCTTCAATGCCGCAATATATTTCTTTACCATTATACCAAACAGGAATGCGATGCCCGAACCAGATCTGTCGTGAAATGCACCAGTCGTGCAGGTTGTCGATCCAATGGAAATACGTCTTTCGAAAGCCTTCCTGCGACATGTCCACCGCGCCGCTTTCAACCGCAGTGCGCATCATGTCTTTGAGCGTAATAGTGTCGCCGCTTTGGATACCGGGTATTTCAGAATAGGGAATAGTAAATGGCTTATTTACTGCGACAAACCATTGCTCCATGATCTGCGGTTCGATCATTGCGTTCGTGCGTTCGGACGTCGCGACGTTGTGCAGATAATTCTCATCCACTTTAACCACAAGACCTTTGCCCTGTAATTTTTCGACGATTTTTTCGCGCGCATCAGTGATTTTCATTCCGGCAAATTCTCCGGCGATGGAGAGCAGCTTTCCGTACTTGTCTATGATCTGTTCTTTATCGAGATTGTGACGCTCTGCAATTTCAAAGTCCACCATGGAATGCCATGGCGTGATAGTCATAACGCCGGTGCCAAACTCCATATCGATAGCAGCATCTTTTATAATGGTCGCAGTGATGGGGCCGTTGATCCATTCAAGATCAATCTTTTGGCCGTGCGTGTATTGTTTGTAGCGTTCATCATCAGGGTGCATGACCACGTACTTGTCTCCGAACTTCGTCTCCGGACGTGCGGTGCCTATCGTAAATGGGCCGTATTTGAAATAATAAAATTTCGTTTTCTCTTCCGTGTACACGATCTCATCGTCGGAAATAGTCGTCTGACCTTTTGGATCCCAGTTGACAATGCGGTGACCACGGTAGATCAACCCCGCATCGTACATGCGTTTAAATGCAGTAAGCACGGCAAGATTGCGCTTTTCATCGAGTGTGTATGCATACCGTGACCAATCAAGTGATGCGCCCATCTTGCGCACCTGGCTTAGGATCGTACTTTCGCTTTGTTTTGCAAAAGCATGTACACGCTGTACGAGTTCTTCGCGTCCGAGATCATGCCTGGTTTTGCCTTCTTCTTTCTGAATATTTTTTTCCACACGTGCCTGAGTGGCTATGGCTGCTGAATCGGTGCCGGGTATCCAAAGTGTCTGAAAGCCACGCATACGGTGAAAACGAACCACGATGTCCTGCAGCGTATCTTCATACGCATGTCCGACATGGAGCGTTCCCGTCACATTGGG
>CAZDRD010000060.1:0-4172 GCA_964507945.1 uncultured Candidatus Saccharibacteria bacterium | reverse complement strand
ATTTCAAAAATTGCTCTCGACCTACATCGACAATATCCCCAATATGGTAGGAAGTGATGGTCGGCTTCACACTCGTTTCTTGCAAGCGGGTACGACGACAGGCCGCATGTCATCGCAAAGTCCCAACTTACAAAATCTCCCCATCCGTACCGATGCAGGGCGCGCGATCCGCGGTGCGGTGATCGCCGATCGAGGCTATGTGCTTGCTGCGTTTGACTACTCACAGATCGAGCTGCGCGTCGCGGCGTTTTTGTCCGGCGATGAAAAACTGATCGATACATTCAGTCAGGGTGGCGACATTCATCGCGCTGTGGCTGCTGAAGTCTGGGGCGTGCTGCCTGAGATGGTAGATGCCGAGATGCGCCGTCGCGCAAAGGTCATCAACTTCGGCATCCTCTATGGCATGGGCGTCAATGCGCTGCGAGTGCAGTTAGGCACTGACCGCACTGAGGCGCAGCATTTCTTAGACGAATATTTCAAACGTTTCGCAGGTATCAGGCATTACGTGGATCGCATTAAAAACGAAGCGCGCCACAAGGGCTACACCGAGACGTTGTTTGGCCGGCGGCGATACTTCGACGGCATCCGCTCGCCCATGCCGCACATTCAGGCGCAAGCCGAGCGTATGGCGATCAATGCGCCGATCCAAGGCACGCAGGCGGACATCATCAAGATCGCGATGGTGCGCATCGACCATTTGTTGAAAGAAAAGCAATGGCAGGACGACGCGCACCTGCTTTTGCAAGTGCACGATGAATTGGTGTACGAAATACAAGAAGAAAAAAAGGATCTCATCATTCCTGAGATCAAGGCGGTCATGGAGCATGTGCTAACGTCCGAAGAAACGCATGGTGTGCCGCTCATCGTCGAAGCAAAGGTCGGAAAGAACTGGGGGGAGATGGAAGCATATGCTCTACATACTCTACGGAACTGATACGGCAAAAGTGCGGGCGAAAGCGCACAGCCTCATCGACACACTGCAAAAAAAGCGTCCTGACGCTGAGGTATTTTATATCGATAGCGAAAATTTTCTAGAAGAAGGATTAAAAGAGCTTGTGCAAAGTCAGGGACTTTTTTCTCCAAAATATATCGTTGTATTGAGTCGGGTTTTTGAAAATAAAAATGCAAAGCAGCAGGTGCTCGACCACGCGGCTGAGCTGGGTGGGGCAGAACATGTTTTTGTTCTCATAGAAGAGATGCTTGATGCGAAAACGCTGAAGACGCTTGAAACGCACGCAGCGCACATCGCTGTGTATGAAAGGGTACAAAAAGAAAAACAGCCATTCAATACCTTTGGGCTTGCTGATGCACTTGGCGCGCGCGACAAAAAAAAGTTGTGGCTTTTGTATATACAAGCAAAAGAAAATAGTATTGCTGATGAAGAAATCCATGGTGTGTTGTGGTGGCAGATGAAGAGTGTTGTGCTTGCGGGCGATGCAAAGACGGCTGTCGAGGTAGGACTCAAGCCATTCGTATTTTCAAAAGCGAAACGGTTTGCAGCGAATTTTTCGAGCAACGAAGCGCGTACAGCACTCACCGATCTCATGACGATCTATCACGAGTCGCGTCGCGGTAAACATGACCTTGGCACCGCGCTTGAGGCGTGGATAGTGAAGTGATATCATGAAGCGGCTTATTCCTTTATTTATTCCGCTATGAAATTCACTTTTTCTCAAAGTATTGCAAAGGGTGTTGTATCGGTTATGTTGTCACGAGAATCTGAGCAGACGGAGATGTATGTACATGACGACGGTACGCAAGAACTTTCGATCGGTACCAAAGATTTCAATAATATCACACGTCGCAAAGTCGGCACTCTTATGCGACGGGTTATTATTGCGGCAAAAGAGCGTAACATCAAACGTATTGCGATAGATCTTGAACAGTTTCGATTCGGTGGCGTCGAACTTGACGATAAAGAACTCAGCCGACTCTTTGCGGAAAATGCATTGATGGCTAACTACGAATTCAACTCCTTCAAGACAAAACCAAAAGAGGGGTGGAAGCAAGTTGAAGAAATCATACTGACGGGAACGACAAGCGCTGCGCTTAAAGAGGGAATAAAGATAGGGACGGTGGTCGGGGAAGAAGTGAATAAATGCCGCGAGCTTGCCAACACGCCGGGTGGCGACATGACGCCGACGCTGCTTGCGAAAAAAGCAGCCGAAGCCGCAAAAGGCACTGCCGTGAAAGTAACGACGCTTGGCACGAAAGAGATCGAAATGCAAAAAATGGGAGCGATCCTTGGTGTGGCGCGTGGCTCGAAGGAAGATCCGCGATTCATTATTTTGGAATATTTCGGCGCATCAAAAAAAGAAAAACCGATCGTGCTGGTGGGCAAGGGCATCACGTTTGACTCGGGCGGCCTCAACATAAAAACCGATGACCATATGCTCGACATGCACCTCGATATGTCGGGCGGTGCGGCGGTCATCCATGCGGTCGTTGCGGCTGCTCGCCTCGGCCTCAAAAAGAACGTCATAGGTCTCGTGCCTGCGGCGGAAAATGCGGTATCAGGCGAGAGCTATCGACCGGGCGATATCCTCAAGTCCATGTCGGGCAAGACGATCGAAGTGCTCAATACCGATGCCGAAGGACGTATCATTCTTGCCGATGCGCTTACGTATGCGAAGAAATATGATCCGGCGCTGGTCGTCGACGCTGCGACGCTCACGGGCGCGGCACTCGTTGCGATCGGCACGACGGCATCGATCATCATGACGCGCAATGAAGAACTGATAGATACCTTCAAAGAATTAGGCGAGACAAGCGGAGACTACGTGTGGCCACTCCCACTTTGGGAAGAATATGAAAAAGCGGTCAAAGGACGCTTTGGCGATGTTGCCAACATCCCGACACAAAACTCGCGCGAAGGCGGTAGTATCAACGGCGGTATGTTTCTCTTGCAATTTGCCGACTCGTATCCGTGGGTGCACATCGACATCGCTCCGCGCATGACCTCAGTCGATGGCGACTACCTCGCCAAAGGTGCAGCAGGTGCTCCGGTGCGGTTGTTTGTGAGGTTGTTAGAAGAAAAATAAAAAACCGCCAGAGAGGGATTGGCTTTTAAAAAGGAAGGCGTGTCACCAACCTAGCTAATCCATCTGGCGGGACCACATGCTCATGGGGGAATTGGTCAGTATTTCTCCTCGCATATAACCAAGATACCAAATTCGGCCCAAGCACGCTACTGTGGGGTTATGGATGTTGATTCCCAAAAATTTTGAAAATGTGCCCCACAAACCTTTCTTGTTCCGGTTCGTCGCTAAAAACCAAAATCTCTTTTCCTGTTTCTTCCACCAAAACACGATGGCATCCTAGTTTGAAGACGGGACGAAACCCTGGGAATAGGTAGCTGAAGTCGTCGCAAGGATCGTCAGGCATGGTTCAGGCCCTCATTTCTCATTTACAGTCTGTATCTTCCGTAACCATACAGTACTTAGGGCAATTTGTCATTTGGCTATACCGGTAGATCATATATGATATTGCTATGGGAAAGAAAAAGCCAACATTCAGACCCAAACCTGGACAGACCGACTTCACCCATGCACGGTGGGCGCCGGTGATCAATTGCGTGCTGAAATACAAGGGCAAGATCTTGGTAGTGCAGCGTAGCAAAGATCTCAATTTTTATCCGGGATATTGGAATGGTGTCTCTGGATTCCTTGATGACCAGAAAAGTCTGAAAGAAAAGGTGCAGGAAGAATTGAAAGAAGAGCTCGGTATATCCAAGGGAAAGATCAAACGCATTCGACTCGGCGAAATATTTGATCGGGAAGAAAAGAAATATAAAAAGACATGGATCGTGCATCCCGTATTGGTGGAAGTTGCCACAGACAAAGTGACGCTCGACTGGGAAGCGAAAAAGTATGCGTGGGTCACGCTTGCTGAAACAAAAAAATTGAAATTGCTCCCCGGCTTCGATACGGTCTTGAAAAAATTAACGCCATGGATACAAGAGTGAAATCAAATATGAAAAACCAGTCGCCTCAATTGGGAAAATATCGTCATTATAAAGGCCACGAGTACGAAGTGCTTGGTGTCGCCAAGCATAGCGAGACGCTCGAAGATGTGGTGGTGTACAAAAAGTTGTATGGAGATGGTGGTTTGTGGGTGCGGCCACTCACGATGTTTTTGGAAGACGTTGAAGTCGACGGCAAAAAAGTACCGAG
>CAZDRD010000059.1:0-4197 GCA_964507945.1 uncultured Candidatus Saccharibacteria bacterium | reverse complement strand
TGACCAATCTCGCCCGCAACATGGTCACACGCTACGGTATGTCGGACAAAATAGGCCCCATCGCGCTTGAAGGCGAAGGAGGCCGCGTGCTCTTTGGTTCGGGCGTTTCTGACAAGGAATATTCGGAAAAAGTTTCCGCCGAGATAGATGCCGAAGTTGCAAGCATCATTGATGATGCCTACAAGAAAGCAGAACATATCGTCAAAGAGCATCGCAAAGCGCTCGACGCGATCGCAAGGCGTCTCGTCGAAGTCGAAACGATCGAACGTGAAGAATTCGAGCAACTGCTTATCGTCAACGGCATCGAGCCGAAAAAGAAACCGGAAGAAGGCAACGGCGTTCCTGTGCCTGGGCACATCATCACCGAATAATTAAAGCCGGTGGCCGTATAGCTCCAGAAACTTGGGAAGTTGCGAGTGTATTTCTTGTGGAAACGCGTCAAAGGTAAACCATCCGATCTCGTCAATCTTGTGCGGCTCGCCGTTTTTTACCTGCGTCGGATCGACGAGTACTTTGAAGTCAAAGGCGATCCAGTGCGTTTTTGCGCCTTCATGCTCGCGATGTACTTCGCGAAAACCTAAAAATTCGTGATCGAGCACGTCGGCACCATATTCTTCTTTAATCTCTTTGCGCAGCGTCTCCTCGATCGTGTCGCCAAACTCCAGTCCGCCACCTCCCGGATCCCACTTGCCGTGTTCGTCGCGGCAGTTTTTACCGCGCTTGCCTAAAAGGTACAAGCCCTTGCCGTCATGACACATGAACACGACGGTGATACCCGTAAAATCAACGCCTTTTTTCATATTGAAACTGTACCATATAATATGAAAAAGTTGCCAGTTTGCTTATTTTCAGTAGGATAGACATAATGCGCGCGTAGCTGTCTTGGTTATGTAAGGTGACATTACGCGCGTTAGTTGTTTTAGTTATGTAAGATAAGGTCACCTGCGCGTGTAGCTCAGTTGGTTAGAGCATCGAGCTTATACCTCGACGGTCCCTGGTTCGAGTCCAGGCACGCGCACAGTATATCGCCCAATTCATAAGGTGTTCTTCATGGTCGTCACATCTCTGGTCTGATTTGATGAAGAAAGAATGTGCTGAAACGAGGAGCGTGCGATGTCCAAAGCGAAAGGAAAGGTAATCGGACTGACTGAGGCAGGTCACCGAAGTCTACGTCAAAAGCTGAAACGGATGGCGCAGATACAACGAGAAACGGAGGTTATCTATGACCCAATCAGAAAACGAATGGACGATCTACAAAATGAGTACAAAGTACTGGAGGAAACTGCCAGACCTCTCGTTGAAAAAGTAGGGGGCATTTATACCTACGAAAATATCACTGCCAAAGTCACTCCCTCATCGGTATGGAAAGGAGATGCACGGAAACTATTTGCTGCATGTGGTGAATGGGTGCTAGATATATTGCAGATCGCTTCCGGAAAATTCCGTGAAGCATATGATCGGGGTCAGTTCAAAGACATCGACCTGAAAGGCATTGCTGAGCTTGAAGAGCGCAAACCCACGTTCACCCTTACGGTGAAATAAAGACATCGGAGGCTCCATGAGAGCCTCCGGATCGCGTTAGTTGGCGGTGCCACTCACCTGTGTTGACCAGTAGCATAGAGGCCGGAAAAGACAAAACGGCGCCCGAAGGCGCCGCACGTAGATATCCAAGTTGTGGGGTTAGAAGTTACATGTCTGCAAGGCCGGATGCAATTTCTTGGAGGACCTTTGGTCCGCGTTCGTAGACGCCGGTGCCGACCTCAAAGCCAGTTGCTCCTGCATCGAGGTAGTCTTTCGCATCCTGTGCGGTGGAAATGCCACCGACGCTGATGATAGGAAAACGTGTGATAGTTTTGTAAAGTTCAAGACGTCGCAATAAGCGCAACACCCTAAGGCCGTGTTCTTTGAGCGGTGCACCAGCTTTTCCGCCGGCATGTTGTACCGGCGCATCTTCACTTGCACGAAACGCGAGTGCGTGACGGCCGTCCGGCAGAATATGGTCTTGGTTGGGGTACGTATTGGGGCCGATAATTTCGTCTATGCACCCGTAGCCCGTGATCATTCCGAAGATATAAGCGAGCAGGTTGCTATCCTCAATGGGAGAAATCTTGGCGCTGATATTTTGACCTGTACCTACTTCTCGACGTATGTGTTCGAGGACTTCTTCCAAGACTTCCGGGTGGTATGACACAATCGGTTTTTGTCCATCCTTGCCCCAAACATTTGGACAACCGAGGTTTTCTTCTACGCGATCGACCAACGGCAGTATTGTGCCCGTGAGCACTGCATATTCTTGCGGTGAAAAACCAGCAACGCTCACTACCAGTTCTTGTCCGTGGTCATTGAGCCGAAGCTTCAACTCGGGAAGCCATTTTTTTACAGCCTCCATACCGGGATTTGGCAAACCGAGACTGTTGTATGAAGTCTGTGTCGCTCCATCGAAATAGTAAACACCACCAGTGCCTACCGGCTGATTGCCAGTACGCGGTTCGATCGTGATTGAACCCACGGTTACACGCGTGCAGGGTCCGCCGACGAACGGTAATGCCTGCTCATACGTCTTGGTCGTTCCGGCTGCGTTGCCGAACGGTATATCGAGAATGTTCATCGTCAGTACTTTCGTCTGTTGATCTGTCACGAGTGTAGCCGATAAACCGGCGTATCGCAAACGTCCTTCAATCTAAGTGCAGATCTTTAATTTCTCAGCATACCAGGTTGTGCTAGTATGGTGGCTATTATGCAAAGCCAGTTAGCACAGGCGTGGGTCATCATACGAACCGCATTTCAGCGCAATTTTACCTTCCGCTTCACGGTTGCGATGTACCGTCTGGGCGAAATTGCCGAGGTGTTGATCTTGGTTTTTATGTGGACTGCCGTCTATGCGAGCACCGGCGGTACCATAAAAGGCTTTACACTCCAAGAAATGATCACCTATGTGCTGATTGGCAACTTATGCTTTGTTGCGGTGAGAAATTTTCTCCCCTCGAATGTATCAGAAATGATTAATTCCGGAAAACTCTCCATGTTTCTCGTTAAGCCGATACCGTTTATCAAATATGTTTTCATCAATGAATTAGGCAGGGCGTTCTTGGCAACGGTTATTTCAGTCATCACACAGGTCATCATTCTTCTTTTCTTTCTCAATACCGTGATCATCAATACCGATCCACGTTACCTTGGCCTCATACTCGTGATGGTCTTCCTTGCATTTATTATTGAATTGTTGATCGGATTTCTCGTCGGTGCCGTCGCGTTTTGGACGGAAGAGGTTGAAGGACTTTTGACCTCTATCGACCGCATCAAACGTTTTTTCTCTGGCGGCTATTTTCCACTCTCGCTGTTGCCTGCAGCCGCGCTTTCCATTGGCAGCTACTTGCCGTTTGCTTATTCTTTTTTCATCCCCGCATCGCTGTATCTCAAAAAGATCACATTGCTGCAGGGTGTGCACGGTATACTGGTGCAGGTTGTGTGGATCGCAGTCTTGTCAGTGATCTTGTCCATCGTATGGAAACAAGGCCTGCGTCGCTACGAAGCGACCGGCTCATAATGAACATATATGCCACCGATCATACACGTCAAACAGGTTACCAAGCACTACGAATTTTACCGCAAAGAGGCCGGGCTTTCCGGTACGCTCAAGGCGCTCGTGTATCGGAAAAAATTATTTGCCGAGGCAGTAAAGGGCATCTCTTTTGATATCGCAGAGGGCGAGATGGTCGGTTTTCTCGGCCCCAATGGCGCGGGCAAGACGACAACCCTCAAGATGCTTTCGGGCATCCTTCATCCGACCTCCGGCGACATTTCCGTACTGGGCTTTACGCCGCACGAGCGGAAGAAAGCATTCAAAAAACAATTCGGCATCGTCATGGGGCAGAAAGACCAGCTGATCCGGCAGCTTCCGGCAATGGACAGCTTCCTCCTTTTTCAAGCATTTTGCGAAATACCCGACCGCGAGTTTCGCGCAACACTCGATGAGCTTGTTACGTTGCTCGATGTGAAAGATTTTCTCGACGTGCAGGTGCGCAAGCTCTCGTTGGGGCAACGTATGAAATGCGAACTGATCGGCGCCTTGTTGCATAAGCCGAAAGTCCTGTTTCTTGACGAGCCGACGATCGGCCTCGATGTCGTGGCACAGAAAAACATCCGTGATTTTATCAAGAAGTATAATCGAGAAAAGAAAACGACGGTTATACTCAC
>CAZDRD010000058.1:0-4304 GCA_964507945.1 uncultured Candidatus Saccharibacteria bacterium | reverse complement strand
GAGAAATATGACAAAGAAAGTTACTTGCCGGAAAAGCTAAAAAAGAAAAAGTATTTTAAATAACAAAAAGGCGGCCGAGAGGGCCACCTTAAGTTGATTTATTGTATCAACGTAATGTCGGATACGCTATTGTGTCTTCTGTGCGCGTGATGAGCATTGCTCGCTCGTATACCGGAAACGCAGGCTCGGCAAGACCCTTCTTTAGTTTGTTTAAGAAAAGCTGCGCCACGTGGTCGATATCGGGAACTATTGCTCCGAATAGAAACCAACAACAGCGAGCCAAGTCCTCCCAACGTTCGTACCGTAAGTCGAATGAGACGTCCGATGTCTTAATGCTGTACGGTGGTCGTCGAAATGGATCGATTAGACTTTCATCGAGGTAGTCGAAATGACGTACCTCAAGCACATGCCGAGAGTATTCCAACAGGTCTCGCATATACCCATCGTTGGTGTTGTAGAACAAGCAGAGCGTTCCATTTGGCTTTAGTAAGCCGATAAGTCTTTCCACGACTTCTTTTTGAGCGCCCTGCATTCCCAGATAACCAAGCACATGGCAGCAGATTATCAGGTCGTATGGATTGTCCAAACTGACATCTTGCACTCGCTTCTGCCAGTACCGTGCCGGCCGCGTTTGAAAGCGTGGCGTTGGGTCTGGGTCAATTATGTGTACGTACTTGGGTTCTTGGAGACCGTAAGCAACCTGACCATCCCGTCCGCCAACGTCGAGGATTGTCGCGTCGTTAGGAAGCCGCGCCATCACAGTCCTTTTTAGAAACGAGATGAGCCACTCGTTTTCAGCAGTACGCCATTTGAAATCTGCGTATGCTTGTGTGCCCTCGGGAACCCACGTTTTTTGCTGAGGATCCATTACCTTAGTCCTTTCGATTCAATGAGCTGCTACGTAGACATCTGATCATAGATAGACAAATTTGTCACCACAATGTTATGATAAACCTGTTATAGGGAAAAACAAGGAAGTAAGCCGTATATTTTCATATGCCACAAAAACGTGATGGACAAAAAGATGAGGTCGCGCAGGCGCTTGCGGGGATTGGTTTGGATGCCAATGAGTCTGCGGTGTACCGCGCACTGCTCCAGCTTGGACAGGTGGGAGCGGCGGCTATTGCGCGGGAGACTGGCTTGCATGGGCAGATCGTGTACCGGACGCTGGAGCGTTTGGAGCAGTCGGGGCTCGTGAATAGGACGCTTATCAACAATCGCAGTCGTTTTCGCGCACATTCGCCAAAACGATTACTCACGCAGATTGATGAGCGGCGCACGCGGCTCGAAGACGCAGTGCGTATTCTCGAAGAGGGCAATACGCCACCCCTTCAGGATGAGATACAAGTGTTTCAGGGCAAGAGCGAATTTATTGCAAAGGAGTTCGAGCTTATTTCCACCATGCCCAAAAACAGCACGCTCTATGTGATCACGGGTGTGGTGAACAAGTGGGAAGGGATTCTGGGCGATCGGCTCATTGAGTACGACTACATCAAAACGAAACGAAATATCGACATGAAGCTCATCTGTCCCGAGGAGCAGGGAAAGATCTATGCAACTACCGATCGACCGCTGCTTTCGTACCGCGTGCTGCCGCAGCAATTTCACGGCGACATCAACATCGGCATCTATGGCGACATTTTTGGCATGTACATGTTCACCGAGCCGGTCTCAAGTGTGGTGATGCACAACCAAGCAATCGCGCACAGCTACAAAAACTTTTTCGATGCGCTGTGGAAGATGGGGAAGTAATACTTCTTTTTACGCAGCCTCGGGAAATTCCGGCGACTTTGCAGCTTTATCGTTATCGGCAGTGAGAGTATTAATGATAAACGCCAGGATATCTTTACGTTTGTCGACATTTGCCCACTCGGTGACGAGTGCGGGATGGGAGTCGAGTAGATCGGTAAAGGCAGGTTGGTACTGCTCGGTGAAATCATCGAGATAGCCTTGGGTAAGTTGCTCTGCGGTCTGGCGCAGTATATCGGTGCGTACTACCGTTTCCGGCGTGCTCGATTGCTCGATCCTCTGTGCGATATGTGCCGGAAGCTCGGTTGGCGATTTTTCGTGTGACATATATATAGTATACGCCATCCGATCAAATCGTCATCAACCCTAACTTTGACAAAGTACAGCACCAATTTGCCGAGTTGTTGAGGGATGAAACTCAATAGTCCCGTAGAGTCACGATTTGACAAGGCTCGCAGATTTGCTAGGGTTGTAGCCATTAACACGGCACCACTCAGGCATTTCTGTAATATATTCTGAGGTATGACACATTCGGGAACTGCGGTTGAAAGCGAGCTTGCTCGTGGTGCGGGACTTTCCATCATCGCGCTTATTGATACGCTGATTAAACATGCGCATGCGGTGCAAGCGTCTGACATACACATCGATCCGACGCACAGCGATGTGAGGATTCGCTTGCGCGTGGACGGCGTTTTGCACGAACGATTTCATTTTCCAAAGAGTATTCATGGGGAAGTGATCGCGCGCATCAAAGTGCTTGCGGGACTGCGCAGTGATGAGCATCAGGCAACCCAGGATGGTCGTTTTCGTTTGCGTGTGGATGGCACTACAGAATATATAGACATTCGCGTTTCAATCGCACCGATCTATCATGGAGAAAATGCGGTACTACGGCTCTTGTCCGACAAGGCCGAGCAGTTTTCACTTGAGTCGCTTGGGTTTAGCGCCGACAATCACGCCAAGATCATGCGCGCGATACAAAAACCAAGCGGCATGGTGCTCGCGACCGGCCCCACCGGGTCGGGCAAGACGACAACGCTCTATACGCTTTTAAAAATGCTTGCAACGCCCGAAGTCAGCATCATCACGATCGAAGACCCGATCGAGTATGCCATTGATGCGGTGCGCCAGATCGAAGTACGCGAGCGCACGGGCCTCACCTTTGCGCGCGGGTTGCGCTCCATCGTACGCCAAGATCCCGACATCATTATGGTCGGCGAAATACGCGACGCCGAGACCGCAGGCATCGCAGTCTCTATCGCACTCACCGGCCACCTTTTGCTTTCGACTTTGCACACCAATGACGCGGCAGCGACATTACCGCGGCTTTTGGATATGGGCATTGACGCATACCTCGTCGCTTCAACAATCAACATCGCCGTGGCTCAGAGGCTTGTCAGAAAATTGTGCAGTGAGTGCAAAGGGAAGGGTTGTAACATGTGTTCGCAAAGCGGCTATCGTGGACGTGTTTCGATCAATGAAGTCCTGGTCGCGGACGAAGAAGTCCTTGATGCAATCCTTCGCCGCGCCTCTGGAGCAGAAATAAGAAAGATCGCCATACAAAACGGCATGCGCACCATGCTCGAAGACGGGGAAGAAAAAGCAAAGCGAGGAGAGACAACAACTGAAGAAGTGTTGCGGGTGATGTGTGAATAAAACAGAAGACCGGCGACTCGCAGAAACGTTGGCACGTTTGCAAGCCGCCGGTGGCGATCTACTCAGGGCAGTTCCAGTTTTTCCAGATCAGCAACCCGTCTGCGGCGATGATACGCTCGACGCAGTTGTAACTGAAAAAGAACGGCGTCTTGCGAGCTGACTCAAACGTGAGGCAGCCTAACATTCTGACATAATTGCCATCTGCTATTGTCACGACTTTGCCGTCTAATTCGACCCCATCTTCTGCTGGGATAAAATCGGTCGGCGCATCGTTCATCAGAATGATGCGAAACGTGCCGACATACCCGTCGGAATTAGTATGCGTCATAACGACCCCCATCTTTTGCCAGCATTTATTATAAATAAAATATAAATGTTTGTCAAGATAGGTTTGTAAAATCACCTGCCATGTAGTATTGTCTGGCCATGAAAAAAGTTTGGGAGGGTGTACGCGACTACCTCAATGCGCCACGATTGTCCACAAAAGACCAAACGCTGTTTATCAAGCGGTTGGCGTTTCTTTCAAAGTCGGGCATGCCGCTACTTGCCAGTTTGGAGATGCTGCGTGATCAGAGCGATACGAAGCGTAGCAAGCGCGTGCTTGAAAGTATCATACATGATGTGGCCAATGGACGTTCGCTTGCGGTAAGTATTTCAAAATTTCCAAAGCTCTTTAATGAGTTTTCGGTGCGTATCATCGCAGTAGGCGAAAGCTCAGGCACGCTTTCGGAGAGTCTTGCGTATCTCGCCGACGAACTTAAAAAGCGGCAGATACTGAAACGCAAAGTGATCGGCGCGTTTATCTACCCATTGGTCATCACCACAGCAACACTCGCGATCACGTTTTTTCTTATCTTATATTTATTTCCAAAGATCATGCCGGTGTTTACGAGTATGCA
>CAZDRD010000057.1:0-4341 GCA_964507945.1 uncultured Candidatus Saccharibacteria bacterium | reverse complement strand
CTCGACTGCGGCCTCCCGTAGGAGTATGGGCCGTGTCTCAGTCCCATCGGTGGGGAACGGGCTCTCACCCCCCCTACGCGTCATAGCCTTGGTAGGCCATTACCCTACCAACTAGCTGATACGACGCAGGCCCTTCCCATAGCGAAAAATCTTTACTCTTACGAGACCATCGGGAATTACCCAACCTTTCGGCTGGCTATGCCCGACTATGGGGTAGGTTCCTACGTGTTACTACCTCGTCTGCCACTGACCCTTGCGGGTCCGTTCGACTTGCATGCCTTATCCACGCCGCCAGCGTTCACCCTGAGCCAGGATCAAACTCTAATTTCAATTTCTTGGCTTAAGTGCGTATGTGTCACGATCCCGCGACAAGTCGCAGTATCGTGACACACAGAACGGAACAAAAGAGAGCTTATCTTCCTTTGTTCCAAAAAAAATGGCGTCTATTTAGTTTTCAAAGAGTCATTCGTAAGTGAAAAAGCGTCAAAAACTAGCGCTCTTTCACAGGCGTATACAATAGAGAGTATATAGTAGTGTGAAAAACCAGTCAAGTGCTCCGATGCTCAGTTGAATTGGTTCATCGCCCGGGCGATATCGTCCTGTACAATAAGGCCCAAAGCGTCGCTTACCCGTGCAAAAATAGCCTTGGTTTCCTGCTCTTCCTTTTTGGAAAATGGCGACATGAGGAAGTCGAGCACTGCTTTTTCCCCTTTTGGTTTCTTTATTTTGCCGGATGGGGTGGTCGCAGCGATGCCGATCCGCACCCGTATGAAGTCTTTGGTTTTGATCGAACGGATCACCGATTCCATACCGCGATGCCCGCCCGCGCTTCCACCGAATTTGATACGGATCTTTCCAAACGGCAGGTCGAGGTCATCGTATACGATAACAAGCCGCGCTGCTTTTTTCTCGCTCGTGATAAGCGGCTTGAGAGCGGTGCCGCTTTTGTTCATATAGGTGTCAGGCAACAAAAGCACTGCGTCATGCGCGTCGCCCTTGATCTTGTTTTTCTGCGCTTTGAGCACTTTGTCGGACTTCCAATCATCCGCTTCGTGCGCTTGCGCGAAATGCATCACCGCGCGTCGGCCGGTATTGTGTCGTGTCGTTTCGTATTCGATGCCGGGATTTCCCAAACCGACAATTATGTATTGCATTGCAAAACTATAGCATAAAATTTTGATTTGCTCTTTACAGTTTTTTAAACACAACTATAATGAATGCATTCAACTACATGGAATCGTTCAATCAACAACATAGTTCAAACGATTCAGACAACACTATTGCTCCTTCAGTCGCTCCTGTGCAATCACGCGCGGCCAACAAAAACACCGGTCCGGGATTTATCGTCGAGATATTTCGGTTTGCGGTACTCGCGCTCCTCATCGTCGTGCCGTTTCGCATGTTCATCGCCCAGCCGTTTATCGTCTCGGGTGCTTCCATGTCCCCGACATTTGAAACAGGCCAATACCTCATCGTTGACCAGCTGACATACCATCTCGAACCACCGACGCGCGGCGACGTGGTGATCTTCCGTTATCCCGAAGACCCTTCAAAGTTCTTTATCAAGCGACTCATCGGCCTCCCCGGAGAAACCGTTGAAATACAAGGTCAAAAAGTCTCTATTCGCGATGCGAAAACCGGCAAAAGTACGGCGCTCGATGAACCGTATTTGCATGATTTCAATACCCGTGACGACTATCTGACGGTAACGCTCGGACCAGAGGAGTATTTTGTGATGGGTGACAACCGCGGCGCAAGTTCTGATTCGCGCGTTTGGGGAGCAGTCCCCAAAAAATTGCTCATCGGCAGAGCATTCGTCCGATTGTTGCCGGTTGATAAAATTTCCTTATTCCCCGGCGCATACACTACGTACACCAAATAAATCCATTCATTTATTCAACATTCATCAGTCTTCTGATGTATACACTCAACGGTTCTACCACAGATTTTTATAAAAAAGCAGTGTCAGTGGCACGACATTACGGCTTTGTATCATTCGAAGAAGTAAAAGGGTTACAGAGCGCACGATCGGCAGCTCAACAGAATCGTGCCCCGCTCCCTTCGCCTGCCGAGCAAAAGAAGATGGATCCGTTCGGAGGAATATTTTCCTCCATGCTTTCTCGGGCCATCGAAAAAAATCTTATTCCTGCGAAAGAGCCGGTTTTGATCTACGATGCGGGTTCTTCAGGTTCATCGAAGGCACGTTTTACCCTTTCCCTCATCGGCGCCCGTGGAAGCATCGCGGAAGCGATCGTACTCAAGGCGGCGCATGCCATCCTTGAAGATAACGGCATCAAGAACGTCGTTGTACATCTCAATTCGATCGGCGATCGCGATTCATCGGCAAAATTCGGCCGCGAAGCAGGAGGACATTTGCGGCGTCATATTGCAGACTTGCCCGACGAAGCACGTGAGATGCTTAAAGACGATGCCTTTGGCGCGCTCGCCCTTTTGATGCAAACAAGGCATCAGGTCGCGCTTGAATTGCCCCGTTCGGTCGAATTTCTCACGAGTGCCAGCAGGAAACATTTGCGCGAAGTGATAGAGTTTCTTGAAATCGCAGGGATACCATATGAACTCGATAACTTTGTGATAGGTCATCGTGATTATTTCAGTCAGGCGCTTTTTGAGATACATGACGATCAAAGCTCTTCCGGCGGTTATGCGGAACCGCTTGGCCGCGGCGGCCGCCTCGATGAATTCACCAAACGTCTGACACGTACCAGCATCCCGTCAGTCAGCATGACCCTCACCCTTGCCACGAGTGTGAAAGACGGCGCGCGAGCGGTTTCATCGTTACCGGCAAATCACAAGCCACTTTTGTATTTCATCCATGTCGGTTTCGAAGCGAAACTGCGGAGCTTGCGGGTGATCGAGGTATTCCGTAAGGCGCATATCCCTTTTTACCAATGCCTGCACCAGGACAAACTGACCGACCAACTCGCGTACGCGGAGCGTTTTTCCGCCCCCTATATCGTCATCATGGGCCACAAGGAGGCGCTTGAGGGCCAGGTGATCGTCCGCGATGCCTCGACGCGTGCCCAACAGACCGTCCCCATAGACATGCTGCCCTCTTTTTTCAAGCAGGCAGTAAAGCGATAATGCTTGCATATCTATAGACGCTATGGTATCTTCTGGAGCATGATCAACGTTGCCGTAGAGAAGAACCAGAACGAAAATAACGCGAATCTCATTCGCCGTTTTACCAAAAAAATGCAGAGCGCGGGCATCGTCAAACACGTGCGTGGCCAGCGGTATTATTCACGCTCTCTTTCCGCAGGCGCAAAGAAGCGGCAAGCCCTCAAGACCCTCACCCGCAAGGACCAATACCTGACCCTCTTCAAGCTCGGCAAACTGCCGGACAAGAGCAAAGGAGCAAAACGCTAAATGCCTCGGTTTTCTATTTCCAAAACGATTCGCGGAGCTATCCCTCGCGGACCGTTTTTGCATATGAAAGAGCATGTGCTCGGCAAAGAGTATGCACTGAGTCTGGTTTTTATCGGCGACCGTAAGGCAAAGACGCTCAATATCCACTATCGCAACAAACAGACGTCCGCAAATGTCCTTTCATTTCCGTTTTCAAAACATGAAGGCGAGATCTTTCTCAACCTCGCCCGCATTCGCCGTGAACACAGAAAATTTGGATTGACCTACGAAGGACATATCCACTATCTTTTTATCCACGGACTTCTCCATTTGAAAGGCCTGCCACATGGGAGTACAATGGACAAAACCGAACGGGAGTTGCGCAAAAGGTTTTTGGTGAAATAGTGCGCATTGATCGAGACGGGACCCCCTAAGCGAAACGAGGTGGGCGAAGGATATGTGTGGCATTTCACCGAATTTTGTTTTTTATTTTCATGGCACGACACATCACAGTGGGCATCGATGTAGGTACATACCAAGTTAAAGTGGTCGTTGCCGAACAATTACAGACGGGATCCCGTTTTCCCAAAGTGCTGGGGACGGGCTATGCGATGTCCAAAGGCATGCGGCACGGCTATATCATCAACGCCACCGACTTGCACAAAGCCCTCCAAAGCGCCATAAGCCAGGCGGAAAAAGCGGCACAAGTGCCCATACGTCGCGCCTATCTTTCCGTGGGAGGTATCGGCCTCGATGAAGTCCACGCGCGCGCGGAAGTCTCGGTGGTACGCGCCGATCTTATCGTAACCGACCACGATGTAAGCCGAGCACTGGAAGAAAGCGAACGACGCGCCCACCAGCGACTTGTGAACCGCAAAGTCCTCCACGTGATACCCCTTGGCTTTCGCACCGACGGACAGAAAGTGCTCGGCCGACCGCAAGGCATGAAATGTACCAAGCTCGAAGTCGAGACGC
>CAZDRD010000056.1:0-4359 GCA_964507945.1 uncultured Candidatus Saccharibacteria bacterium | reverse complement strand
GGCGAATGCGCACCTGCTCTTTTGGCTCTCACTCGTGCCATTCAGCACCGCCTGGCTGGGACAGAGCGGCGGCGAACCGACTCCCGCGCTTCTCTATGGCATCTCGCTCCTATGCCCTGCGATCGCCTATGTCATACTCCAGGGGGCGATCATTCGCGCGCAAGGCAAACATTCCCCACTTAAAAAAGCGCTCGGCCGCGACCTCAAGGGCAAGATCTCTCCCGTTCTCTATGTGCTAGGCATCTGCTCAACATTTATCGCACCTACCATCTCGTACATCTTGTACATATTCGTCGCACTTTTGTGGATCGTACCCGACAAACGACTCGAAGGGGTTGAACGTCAATAACTGTACGCAAGCACCGCAAACTGGTATCCTCGTGTCATGGAACTTGACGACGCCCAACGCAAAGCAGTCGAGGCAGAGCCAGGGGCTTTGCTTATCGTTGCTCCCCCCGGAGGCGGCAAGACGCATACGCTCGTCGAGCGTATTGGACATCTCATACACAAGCACCGTATCGCGCCGGAGCGGATTCTCGCGCTCACCTTCACGACCAAAGCCGCGCGCGAGATGCGTGAACGATTGCAGTTGCGGGGGTTGGCTCAATTGCCCTACTGCGCTACTTTTCATGCGCTTGCGTATGACATCGTACGCATGCACGGAACACTGCTCAATATCCCTGCCGATTTCACCATCGTCGAAGATGAAAAAGAAAAAACCGCAAACACGCTCACGTTCGATGAGCTACTCTCTCATGCACTGACCCTGCTTGAAGAACACGCCGACGCGCGATCATATTGGCAGCATCGTTTCGATCATATCCTTGTCGATGAATACCAAGATACCGATGACCGACAGGATCGAATCACCATGTTGATCGCGCAACCACATGGCAACGTGTACGTGATCGGCGATCCAAATCAGGCGATATACGGTTTCCGCGGCGCGAATGTTGAAAATTTTCTTACCTTTGAAAAACGGTATGTGGGCGCACGAACGGTCACCCTCCAAACGAACTATCGTTCGACGCCAACGATCGTGGAAGCCGCACACAACCTTATCGGCCACGAAGCGCCACGGACACAACGCATCGAAACGGGAGACAAGATCACGCTTGCCGCATTTGCAAGCCCACGCCAAGAGGCGTATTGGATCGTCAAACAGATCGAAGGGCTTATCGGCGGCATGTATCACGAATCCGGCATGCATGACACGCACTATCATCCCGGCGATATCGCCGTACTCTATCGCTTCAACGCGATCGGCAAGGAGCTTGAAAAAGCATTCGTGCAGGCAGGCATACCGCATATGCTTATCACCGAAAAAAATCTCGACGATATAGCGTTCGATACGTTTTGCGTACCCCTCATGACCATGCACGCAGCGAAAGGTCTCGAGTTTCCCGTGGTCTTTATCGCAGGACTCGAAGACGGCGTCAGTCCATCATTTCAATTTAACGACGCCCCACACGAAGAACGCCTTGCCGAAGAGCGACGACTTTTGTATGTCGCCCTCACCCGAGCCAAAGATCGGCTCTTTCTCTCTCATACCCGCGGTCGCCCGATCTTTGGCAAAACATTTAGCGAGCCTTCTCGTTTTTTAAGCGACATTCCATCTCAATATTTTTCGGTAGAGGAGCGTAAGCCAACAAAAGCATATCAAAAGCGATTGTTTTAGAGCCAATTATTTACCCTCGCGCATGATCGGTTTGAGGACTGCAATTACGTTCCCTTCCGTGTCTTCGATCCTTGCGTAACGGCCCACTCCCGGAATGTCGAGGATCTCTCCCATAAGTTTGCCGCCCGAGGCTTTCACTTTTTCCACTATCGCGTCACAATCATCGACGGCAAGTACGATAATCGGTCCCTTGGCCGTTGCATCGCGATTGAACAATCCGCCATTGATAAATCCCTTGTCCTCTAGCATACCCTGTTCATCGGTCGGGCCAGTACGCAGCACGACATAATTTCCCATGTCTGTCCCCATTTGCGTGAGTCCCCAGCCAAAGGTCTCCCCATAAAATTTCTTTGCGCGTTCCAGATCGTCCGCAGGGACTTCAAAGTGTACCACTCGGTTAGTGTTCATAGTGATTGATTAGATTAGATAATATCGATATTTTATCATATCCTCATGAAGGAAATGGTAACTACTTAAAGTACTATGATCGCTCTCGAATATAGCATTCCTAAAACAAACTTGCTTGGTCGCTCATGATAGTTTTTGTGCGCTCACCTTCGTCCCAGATCGCGACATGACCGTACTCGCCATCGTAACCGGGTTCGATTTTTACCTTGCCCTCGCGCATGCGCTCGATGGCTTGCGCGATGGTCGCCGTACTTGCCTTTTCGATCTCTTTGATCGGTACGTCGAGCAAAATATGAAACTCGTTGCCGAGTTTACCGAGCATGTCGATCCAACGCGCGTGAACTTTCTTGCTTGCAGGTCCTGCCCCTTCGACTTCGGCCAGGATCTCGGGAAGCGGAATGATGCTTTGAAACGGCCGTGCCTTGTTGGGTTTACGACCGAGCTTGTGGTCGGCAAGGTCATCGACGCGATGCAGCACGCCGACGGTAACGCGCTTGCCACAGACCGGGCACAGCCCGTCACGCTTTTTAGTTTCTTCGGGTGTCATTGAGACATCGTGAGCGCGATGGCCGTCATAGTGGTATTTTCCTTCTTCGGGGAAAAATTCGATGGTTTTCTCAAATGCTTTGAGGTCGTTTGTCTTGAGCGCATCACGAATGGCGTAGTAGGAAAGCTCAGTGTTGAAGACGTTGGCTTCGCGACCGAGCTTGGGTGCCGAGTGCGCGTCGGAATTGGAAATGAGCGCGATACGATCCAGCGCTTCGACCTGCCAGTTCATCGCCGGATCGGATGAAAGGCCCGTCTCGATCGCAAAAATCTCGGGCGTCAATTCGTCGAAACACGCTTCGAGCGAATCGAACCCCGACATCGAGCCAAAGACGGAGAAGTGCGGCGTCCATGCGTGCGCAGGCACGAACATGATGTCAGGCGAAGCATCGAGCGCGATCTTAAAGAGGTCTTTGGTGTCGAGACCCAGTATCGGCCGGCCATCGTGCGCGATGTTGCCTATCGTAGCCAGTTTCTCGTTGATCTTTGCTGCGACCGCAAAGGACGGCACAAAAATGAGCGAGTGCACCTTGCGCACGCGCTCTGCTTTTTTGTAGATCGTACTGATCTCGACCGTCAGCATAAAACGCATCGCGCTGCGGCACGATTGCGGCACTTCTTTTTGGATCTCTTTTTCGTGGGCGCTTTTCAATTTAAAAAGCCCGGGCTCGGCGGGCTCAAGCGTCTCCTCCAATTCCGCAAAATATTTGGGGTGGGTGAAATCCCCCGTACCGACGACGCCCGCACCCTTGAGCTGCGACCATTTTGTCAAAGCGACGATGTTCATTTCAGGCGACGTAGCACGCGAGTAGTGCGAATGAATATGCAAATCAGCAATAAACCGCATACAGCGAGTATAGCATCCGGCTAGCCGGTAAACAAAATAGCAAGAACAGAGTCCGTACGTTTATTTTTTTAATGCTTTCACTATAAAGAATAACGGTACGTCTGCATTTTCTGCCTTGATTTTCTGAAATCCCGCTACGTCTTGTTCGGGTAATGAATCTGTTGCCACATCAATGACCGTTGGCGCAAAACTCTTCTCGATCTCAAATCCCGCACTCTTAAGAGCATCGCAAATAGAAGCTGTATTCGGATGATTGTAATAAATAATGCTGACACTTCCCGGAAGTAAAGCTGTATGCTCGGTAAGGATTACTCCTCTTTGATTTGTGTAAGTGTTTCCGGTAGGAGTTTTTCGAGACCAATAGTCCGGGTGATGTGTAGAAAAGAGAAGTTCACCATCTTTCTTCAAAACCCGATATATCTCCGAACAGAGAACGTCCCAATCCTTGGCATAGTGTAAGGTTAAGCTTGAATAAACGAAATCAAAAGTTGAGTCAGGAAAATCCATAGCAGTCATGTCCATTTTATGAAATTCCACGTTCGGAAATCTAGACTTTGCAATATTTAAAAGCCCGGTCGATATATCAATGCCTACCACACAAATTGGATTTCGTTTTAAAATTTCTTGAAGCTCATCACCGGATCCCACACCGATACACAGTACCGTCTTGCCTTCGAAGGTGTCCGGCAATTCTTTCTCCATTGCCGGTTTCTCCAAGTACTTATGGCCCATATTCGTGCTCATTGAAGCTTGCCACGATTGAGCATGAATATCGTATTCTTGAGCATTTTTATCTGTTACAGAATCTTTTTCATTCACGGTTTAAATCCCTTGAGGACTCTTACATCTTAACAAATATCAACTTTTAAACGAATCAAAG
>CAZDRD010000055.1:0-4379 GCA_964507945.1 uncultured Candidatus Saccharibacteria bacterium | reverse complement strand
CTTTGACGTCGTTTGCCTGCGCGAATTTCGCGATGTCTGCAAGTTGTTTTGGCGACGGTTCTTCTTCGGGCGAGACTCCCGTGATGCCTATCTGATTGAGATGATACGCAGCAGCAAGGTAACCAAATGCGACGTGTGAGGTGATGATGTCTTTCTTGGCACATGTCAGAAGTCCCGCTTGGTACGCTGCGTTCAACTCATCGAGTTTTTTGGTCAACTCTTGTGCATTTGCCGCGTAATACGAAGCGTTGGTCGGATCGGCCTTTACGAAACCCTGCTCGATTTTTGCAACCATTTCTTTTGCAAGCGGTGGTGAAAGCCAGACATGCGGATCGGTGACGGTTTCGCCCCCCTCTTCAATTTTCTGGTTCGCGAGATCTTCTCCCGCTTTCACCACAACGTGGTCGGCGGTAGTTACTCCTTCGCTCCACGGTTCAAGTCCCGCACCGTTGAGCACAAGAACATCGGCACGTTCGATCTTTGCCATATCTCCCGGCGTCGGCTCATAGTCATGCGGTTCGGCACCTGACGGCGTGATGTTGACGACCGCCGCACGATCACCACCGATCTCTTGTGAAAAAAAGTAGAGCGGATAAAACGATGCGACGACACTTATTTTTTGCTCTGCATGATCCGATGGTGGAGTAGCGTTTTTATTTCTTTCAATGAGAAAAGCAAGCGATCCTATCACGACCACCAACGCAATGAGACCGAGTATATATTTGGTATTCATACTAGACTGTTATGTTGTTAATTATTTTTTCGCACACGAGCTGCAGATTGATTACTTCTCATCATCGCCACTGACCGTTTGAGGCGCATGTCTCATTAAAAAGAACGTGGAGAGCGCTGTGGTGATCGGCACCGCGAGGATGACCCCGATGCTGCCTATAAGGATGCGGATGATCTCTGTCGCAATGACTTCCGTGTTCATGATGGAGGCAAACGTCCCTACCGATGAGGTGTAGAATAATAAAAGCAGCGGCAGCGACACGCCGACGTACGCGATCGCAAGTGTGTTGACCAAAGCGCCGATATGTTCTCTCCCTATGCGAAGTGCGCGCCGATAGATCGTCTTGCGCGAAAGGTGCGGGCCAGCTTTGTAAAGCTCCTCGACCGCGACCGCCTGCCCTATCGCGACATCGTAGAGTACCCCCAAAAGACCGATAATGATGCCGCCCAAAAGCAGTCCTTCGAAGTCGATACGCCCTTGGGTATTGAAATTGAGCGAGACGGTTTCTTCCGAATAATATCCGCTCAAATGAGAAGCGGGCACCGCGGCCCAGGCGAGCGCGCCGGTCAAGACTACCGTGACGATCATGCCGAACACGGCCGCGGTCGTGGTTTTGTTGAAACCGTGCGTCACATATGAACCGATCACGATGATGACGGAAGCAACGCCGGTCGTTACCAAGATCGGCGAATATCCTTGGAGGACTGCCGGCAGGAGCACGAACATGATGAGCACCATGCCTCCTGCAAGACTCACGAGGCCGCGAAAACCTTGTATTCCGCCAAAGACAAACACCGTCAAAAGAAAGAGACCGAAAAAGAATATCACGCTATTGAGGCGGTATGGCTCCATGACCGCGTATTTGTCACCGCGTTCATCTACCGTATGCATGAGATAAAACGTCTCATGTACCGTAAGTTCCAGAAAATCATTTTCAACGGTGACGATCGTGTCTTTTTTTGTCCCCTCCAGAATACGCGCAGTGAGGGTTTGGTAGGTGCTCGTCACTTCGGTGCCAGGAATATTTCTCGTTTCTTGCTTGTCGACGGTCAGCACTTGGGCTCTGACAAGCTCCTGTTTTACGGGCGCGTTGATACTGGGATGGCTTTCATCTTGAACCACCTCTTGTCCGAAAGCGACGGTCGTCAAAGCGAGAAAAAATACTATACTGACGGACATCAAAAATGGTATGCGTTTGATATTCATTGCATTGATTTTCAGAACGGCCTACGACGCGCTCGAAAAGAACTCGACAAAAACAAAGAGTAGCCAGAACGCAAGCAGCATCCATGCCTCCCGTCTTGCAAGCGTCCGTCCCGAACGCATGAATTGTAATAAGATGAACGAAGCCACCACCATGAACGCGCCAGTGATATAGATTATCTTTTGTGGAAATGAAAATGGCGCGACCAGCGCGAGGATACCCACCACGATGGTCGCATCGGCAAGTACCGTTCCCAAGAGATCGCCGACTGCGAGCGAATCGTCCTGTTTTTTGACCGCCTTGAGGGAAAAGAAAAATTCCGGCATGGTCGTACCCAAGGCAACGATGAACATGCCGATAAAGATCGGACTCACACCCCACGCCTGCGCGAGAGCGGTCGCGGACGTCACCGTAAAGTGCGAGCCGATGAGCAATATCGTCATGCTGAGGAGCAAGAATAAAAAGTTCTTTACTCTATTATTTTGACCACTCGACGATACTGCACCACCATCAACACCGCTTTTGAGCGCGACATAATAAAAGATCGCCCCTACGACAATGAGCGCCGCGCCTTCGATACGCGAAAAGTGTCCGTCGAGACCGAGGATAAGCGGCAGCAGCAAAAGGAACGGATACGCCACGTGATTTTTGAGGATCTTACTTTCGACTTTGATGTCTCGACCGGCGAACAAGACGATCATCGCAAAGATGAGCGTCAGGTCGGCGATGTTGGAGCCGAACAGCATACCCAATCCAAATGACGGAATGCCGTTTATCGCGGCATTGACGGAAATGAACGTTTCCGGAAGGATCGAAATGACGGCAACGATGATAAAACCTACCGCATATTTCGACAGGCGAAAGCTCTCCGCGATACGCGTGGCATAGGTGGTAGCCCAGGTCGCCCCACGAATCACCATAAAAAGCGCCGCGGCGAAGATGAAGATGTTGTTGATCATGCAAATCGGTACGTACTCTCCATTTTATAGTAAAACAAGGAAAGAAACACGTTGTCCCACAATGACAATTTGACACACGGGTGTGGTGGTATTAAATACACACACGATGCTGAAACACCATTGTCGGGAATGCGGAGGGAAAATGCAACGCTGGGGGTATAGTCCCCAAAATAAACCACGATTTTTCTGCCGTGTCTGCAAAAAGACGACGGTCCTCAAACGTATCGATGCTCACCGACGCCGCGATTTGAACGAATTGCGGGAATGGCTTGTCGGCAAGGAAAGCCTGACCCGCATTGCCGGCAAGTCGCATTTGACCCGACAGGCGCTTTGGAAGCGCTTTCACAAGATCATGGGTACGGCAGGCAACGCACCGCACATACCCAACCTCACCAAGACACGGATACTTATCGCGGACGGAACGTACGTACATGGCCATACGCTCTGTGCCCTCATTGCTGTCGACGAACAAGATCATCTGTATTGGAAATTCGCTCCGTACGAATCGTACCAAGCGTGGGTCGACTTCCTTTCTTCTTTCACGGAACCGGAGATCATCGTCATGGATGGGCAGAAAGGATTGTTCGCTGCCGCAAAAACGCTCTGGCCCAAAGTCCCGGTGCAGCGGTGCCAATTTCATTTGATCGCCTTTGCCATGCAGTACCTAGGCAGAAGACCGCAAGAAAAGGTCGGTCAGACGCTTATGCACATCCTCTACGACCTCAAATACGCGAAGACTCACGAAGAAAAAGAGAAGTGGCTTCGATCGTATCTCGCGTGGGAAAAGAAGTATGAAAAATTTCTCGGCGCCAAAGATGCATACGGCCGTTTTCACCGTCCGCGCCTGCGCAGCACGCGACTCATCATTCGACGTGCACTGCCCTACCTTTTCACGTTTCTTGACCATCGCGATGCTCCCAATACGACCAACCTCGTCGAAGGCTGGATCAACGGCGCTTTGGCAGAGAGCCTGCGACTTCATCGCGGTTTGCACGTCGATGAGAAAAAAGTACTGGTCACGATACTACTCTCTCAACTGACGCGCGGAAAAGAAGAAAGAGAGGCAAAGGAACGACTTCGCAAAAAACGCAGGGCACAGAGAACGCTCGTATTTATCAAAAAATATTTCAAGAAAAAAGCAGCCGAAAAGGCCAACGGCCCGGGTTTTTCCTCCACCCGTTAAAGTTTGGGTTAAGTAAACTAAAATGTTGGTTTTTTAATGAGCGAAATGCGAAAAATAATCGACGATTTTTAAAACAGTCTTTTTTACCGAGCTACTGCAACACAAAAAGCCCTTAGGGGGCTTTTTGTGTAATGAAACTATTCTTGTAAGGTCGTAGGTAATCTTGTTTATCGATATGGGTATGCAAAATAGGCAAAATAGCTTGTGATATAAGGTTTTTTCTTGAGAGCGACCAACATTTTAGTTTACTTAGGCCAGTTTCGCGCTCCACAACAAATACGTTACAATAAACACATGCCT
>CAZDRD010000054.1:0-4757 GCA_964507945.1 uncultured Candidatus Saccharibacteria bacterium | reverse complement strand
TCGCCTATCTTTTTATCAACAGGAATGGGCTCGCCATTGATCATTGATTCGTCAATCGAAGAAGCTCCTTCAACGATCTCACCATCAACGGGGATCTTGCCGCCGGGTTTTACGATGATGACATCGCCAAGTACCACTTGCTCTATCTGCAATTCGACTTCTTTTCCATCACGAATCACAAGCGCAGTCTTTGCCTGAAGATTCATCAGCTTTTCGATCGCTTCGCCGGTTTTGAGTTTGGAACGCGCTTCGAGGTATTTGCCAAGCGTGACAAAACCGATCACCACGATCGTTACATCAAAGTAAACATATTCAGGAAGTAAAAGAAGCGTACGCACCGCCGGAAACAGCACGACGATCGCGCTGTAGAGATACGCCGTGAGCGTGCCGATACCGATGAGCGTGTCCATGTTGGCCGCGCCGTATCTGACAAAGCGCGTCACTCCCCGAAGAAACGGCTGCCCGATCCAAAAAAGTACGATCGTGGAAATAATGAACAGAAACATGTTTAACAGTTCCATTGGGAGGGGTAGGTTCGGCACGGATTGCAAAAACTTCGCGGCAATGTCCCAGATCATGAGGACAAAAGTCAAAAGAGCGATCGGCAGCACGAATTCCACCTTGCCCTTCTGCTCTGCAAGCTCACGAAGCTTCTGCGCCTTTGACTGACCCACACCCAGATGCTGTGCATGCTCTTCGGGACTCATGGATGCATGGTCCATAGGCACGGGGTCTACAGCAACTTCCGGCACCAAGGTATACCCCAAGGGCGCGATAGCGTCATTGAGTTGTGTTATGGGAAGTGGCACGGCTGCAAACTGTATGGTCGCCTTTTCCGTCGCAACGTTGACGGCAACATCTTTGACGCCATCAAGTTTGGAAAGTCTTTTATTGATGATGGTCGCGCAACTGGCACAATGCATGCCCGTGACACCATAGGAGGTTGTTGTCATAGTTAGATGTTATACCAGTTCTTGCGCCACTCTTTGAGAGTGACCAGACTGCCTGTTAAAAATTGCTCGACCGCATCTGCGTTGTTAAGTACATCGGCACGACTTGATTTCGTTTTAATTTCCTGCGTCATTTTGATGCCCGCTTCGTGGTGCGCAATGAGCGCATTAAGGAATCGCAGATCAAACGTACCATCCTCGTTTTTCCCCAAGTTTGCGACCACCGGATCGCGTACTGTACCCGCGCTGCCGTACCACTCTTTTTTCCATCCATACAACTCCGCAATTAACTTCGGCTCATTTGCTTGTATTTCCGCCGAGAGACTTTGTATTTCCTGACGGTTGCTCTGCTGCGCTTGTTGGGCAAGCAGTATCGCGCCGCGATGATGCGCTACCATGGCATTGAGATAGCGCAAGTCAACCAAGCGGTCGGCCTGTCCGAGATCCATGGTCTTTTCGTACATAGCCGCAGAATACTGCGGGGTAAGATAGTAGCCGATCATACTACCTGTCATCACGGCGACGACAAGCAACCCCGCTGCTAAATAAAGAGATATTTTTGGCATAATAAAAATTATGAGCGAGTAAGTTGATAAATTTTGAGAAGCTCCTCGACGGTTTTTTCTTTGTTGTTATGCATCCTATGTTCGAGACAATGCGCGAGGTGACCCTTGAGAAGCTCTTTTTTCGCACTCGTCAAAAGCCCGATCACGGCATCGACTTGCTGGATGATCTCGGGACAGTACTGGTCGGTCTCGACCATCGAGACGACCTTGCCGTTTATCCCCGCAGCTTGCCGCACAAGCTTAACCGCTTTTTGTTTGTTGGTGGTGAGTGTTGGCATAATGAATGAATTAATGTAGTAACCTTATACCTAGGTTATAGGTTATCAAACACCTACCATTCTGACAACATTGACGAAAAAAACTTTATATTGTAATCTTTGTACTGGCTTATGGAGGTGATAGAAATGTCGGGACTAGATGAACTTGTTCTTCGTCTGAAAGGACCAAATATCTTCGGACACCTGAAAAACTCCGAAATCTTAATGATCGGAGAGATTCTGCAGGAATCCGGTGGAGCTGAAAGGATTGCCAATCTTTTCAGGGAGTATCTTGAAGGATGGAGAAACGACATGTGGATAGATGACGAAAACATTTTCTATAACCTCATCTTTCTACGGAATGCAGGCTTATGGAAGCAAATACCTCTCGCCCACTTTATCGCGACGTACACAGGCAATGTGTGCTCTGCAGTAGTTAACTCACTTAAGGCTAACGCTGCGGAACTCGAGATACATTGATCAGCCCCGAAGCCGCTCCGGCCTCGGGGTGGTTTCTTTTTTTATATTTGTTACTCCACCACACTAAACACCCCCGAATACATTCCCATCGAGCAGGTGAACGGAAGCTTGCCGGTTTTGGTCGGAGTGAATTCTATGACATTTTCGCCTGCCTGTAGGGGCTGTTGGATATTCATTGCAGGCATGTTGATGAATGCAGCGCAGGTATATTGATTTTTTGAAGTGATAATCCACTTAACTGGTATATCTTTTTTAATGGTAAGTACATCTGGTTTGTAGCCGCCGGCAACTTGATCCATCCGGACAATCTGTTTGCCATCGACGATCTCCGGCACGTTGCCTTGCGCAGCAACCGCTTCATCGGTTTGTCCGCTTCCCCACTGTGGCAGACCAATACCTGCAAGCGTCAGACCGCTCTGCAGGTTGAATATGCCCAAAACGATAACGACAATGCCGACGAGCTTAAAGAAGTAGCGCGCGAATACTCCCTTCACAAATGACGTCAGTCCGCCGATACCCAAAAGTCCGGGCGCGGTGCCAAGCGCAAACAAGGACATGATGAGCGCGCCCTGCGTGAAAGAACCTGTCGAGATCGCATAGACCTGCATCGCTTGCGTAAAGCCGCACGGAAGGAAAAAAGTCGCAGCACCAGTGAGCAATGCGCCCGTGTGGCTGTACTCTTTCGTTTCGTGGTTGCGCAACAGTCGCTTGCTGATGAATTTTGGAAGAAGCAATGACACACGGCTCAGTCCCGGAATCACCTCGATGAGCCGCACGCCAATGATGAACATCATGACACCCGCTGCGGCAACAAAGAGTCCAGTGATGTTGCTCGAAAGTTGCAGGAACGATCCCGCAAGGCCGATGACGCCGCCGAGTACCGCATATGAGACGATGCGGCCGAGATTGAAGAAGAGATGCGGACGGAATTTTTGCACGAGTGTTGCTTCAGGATGCAATTCCGCGTGTCGTGCAGAGATGCCAAGCACCAAGCCACCAACCAGTGCCATACACGTCGAAACGCCCGCGACGAGGCCGATAAGTATGACGACCAGCATCGACGGCGACGAACCAAACTCGATGTTGGTGTCGAGTATGCCCGTGCCCGCGAGCACCAAATACAACGCCGCGAGTGCCGCACCCGCAAAAAAGAGCTCTATGTAGTCATTTGGGTTTTTTGAGAAGAACGGCTGCTTGGACTGAGTGCCGACACTATAGCCGGCATCGCGTACTGCTTCTTCAAGCGCCTCATTAGACGGTTTTTGTTGGTTATAGTACACCTCGGCCGTCCCCTTTTTATGATGTACCGAGACTTTGGTGACGCCCGGAACCTTGCTTATCGTTTCCTCAAGCAAGATCTCGCAGGATTTGCAGTGCATCCCTTGTATCGGGAGCGTTAGTTTTTGATGGTTTGGTTGAGACATAGTTTGATGTGAATCATAATACACCCATACGAAATGGGTAAAGAGCGCACATCAAACTAATATGCTTTGGAGTGAAGAATGCCTCGTGCAAACGCTTCTTGCAAACGTAGATTTTTTGGAAGTACCGGCGACGAAGAGACAGAGACAAGACCATGTACGCGCGGCGGACCGATCAATAGTGCGATCAGCAATGACGATGCAAGCGCAGTAAAGAAAGCGAGCACGAGAAGCAACGCTACTCCACCAACTATAGAAAGCGTGATCGTAAACATTGCGCCAAGTTTTGCAAAGTGCGCAACAAGATTCATGGGGCACGCTGTTTTACTGTTCTCTCCCGCCATATGACCCTCCGTGCCGTGACTCATCAAAGCGCAACCAGGAAGATCGTGCGAAGCATGACTTTTTTGCAGAGCCGGAAACGTACTTGCAATACTCACAAACAGAAAAGCCGCAGCAGCTCCTGCAAAGACTATAGTCAATCGTCTCTTGAAGGTTTTTGCGAACATTATCGCCTATTATACAACACAAACTCATGACGCGCTACTTTTTGTTGTCACGTAGACGCTACCTATGCATCACTGTGCCGGCACGACGGTCGGAACGATATTCGTGACATCAATTACTCCGATACTTTGATATTTGGTGTCTTCTTTTAGCGTGAGCGTACCGGTCACTTTGACTTGCGTATCCATCGGCGCATTCATGATGTTCTTATAATTCGGATCCGTATCGCGGAGGCCGTAATACACACCTGAATCGTCCCGCAAACCGTATGCGCATTCCATAGTTTGCGGACCACTTGTGTCTTTATGAGGCAAGCACACGATCGTACCGGTAAATGTTTGGCTTTTGCCAGAGGAGGCAGGCGGCGTCTTGGTGGTATCTGTAGTAGTCGTTGCGGGCGGAGAAGTCGTAACGGTGTCTGCCGATCCATTAGAAAAAGTGTCACTGCTCGTGCTTGTTTGCCCGACGACTTCAGAGTCAGGTTGTGCCTTTGGCATATAGACGACCCAACCAATAACGATAATAAGCAGTGCCAATAACGCCGCCACGATACCGATGCCCAATGATGATTTCATA
>CAZDRD010000053.1:0-4764 GCA_964507945.1 uncultured Candidatus Saccharibacteria bacterium | reverse complement strand
GTAACGGGCGACACGTCAGGAATGCGCGATGGAGCCTATGAACGTGACTATAATGGCCGAGCTTGAGCCGGTCATTGCAGAACTTGTCGAACACCACCTGAAATCACGAAGGCTTTGGATGCCGAGCGATCTTTTGCCGCGGTCACACAACGAAGAAAAAATGCGGGAGTTGCGTGTGCGTACCAACAATATTCCAAACGAAATACGTGCAGTGCTCGCACTCAACACACTCACTGAAGACGGGCTGCCAAGCTTCCACCGATTACTTGCCATTCACCTTGGTGATGACAGTTACTGGAAAATGTGGATCGACTTGTGGACTGCGGAAGAAGATCGGCACGGCGCAGCGCTTGATCAGTATATCTGCGCTACATCGCTTTTGTATGGCCCTGAATTTGAACGATTGCGTTATAACTATCTCTTGCAAGGTTTTCGGCCAGACTGGAGTTTCGATCCCCTCTTCATGATCATTGCGTATACGGTGATCCAAGAAGTGGCAACACAGATATCGCACCGCAACGTCGCAAAAGCCGTTAAGGAAACGGAACCAACGTTGTGCGAGATCTTGGGACGTATTGCCGGAGAAGAAGGAAAGCATGCGTATGTGTATCGGTCAGTATTCGAAAAAATGCTCACCTTCGACCTTGACCGCGGACTTCAGGCGCTTTGGCAGGTCATTCGTTCTTTCACGATGCCGGGCGTCTCCATGCCGATCTATGGACAACTCGCGTACGTTGCAATGCGTACAGGAATATTTACTCCCGCAGATTTTGGCAACATCGTGAGAGATCTTATAGCTCGGTGGCAGATAGCTCACATGCACGAACTTTCTTCCGAAGGGAGTGTAGCACAGAGACAGATCTTGGCATTTCCGGAAAGACAAGAGCGACGACAGGAAAAACTTGAAGGGATAAAACCCCGATCGTTCAACTTTCTGTTCCTCTCAGCACCTTTTTGTGCTTGAATACAGGAATTTGAAACCCGCGTCGGGACTCCCGGCGCGGATTTTTTATGGTAAACTTATGCATGGCAACACTACACAGCAAAGCGCTCACCTTTGACGATGTGCTTATCCGTCCCGGTGCAAGCGACATCGAACCGCGCGAAGCAAATCTCTCAAGCGAAGTCATCAAGGGTATCACACTCCCCCTTCCCTTTTTATCGGCGGCAATGGATCGCGTCACCGAAACTGCAATGGCAATAAAGCTCGGCATGCTTGGCGGCCTTGGCGTACTCCATCGCAACCTTACGATCGAAGCGCAAGCAGACATGGTGCGCGACATCAAAAAAGCAAACGTGCTTGCCGCTGCCGCATGTGGGCCATTTGATACCGCGCGTGCCAAAGCTCTGGAGACAGCAGGTTGCGACATAGTGGTGATCGACTGCGCCCATGGTCACAATAAAAAAGTGATCGACGCGGCGCGGTATATCAAAGAAACAACGAATATGAAAGTGGTGGTCGGCAATATAGCGACCGCCGAAGCGGCCGAGGCGCTTTGCGATTTCGCCGATGCGATCAAAGTAGGCGTCGGTCCGGGCTCCATCTGCACCACGCGTATCGTAAGCGGCATTGGCATGCCCCAACTCTCGGCTATCATGGAAATATATGAAGTCGCAAAACAGTACCACGTACCCGTCATTGCCGATGGCGGCATCAAGACATCGGGAGACGCGGCCAAAGCACTCGCGGCAGGAGCATCGGCTATCATGCTTGGAAATTTCTTTGCCGGAACCGATGAAGCGCCAGGCAATAGCGTGGAGCGTGACGGTGTACGGTATAAAGAATACCGCGGCATGGGTTCAAAGACGGTGCTTGAAGGGGGCGTCTCCGCCGATCGATATTTACAGAAAGGCATTCGCGTCGTTGCCGAAGGTGTCGAAGGGTTAGTCCCCTGCAAAGGGCCGGTCGAAGGCGTCGTACAATCACTTGCCTCGGGCATCCAGATCGCGATGGGATACGTCGGTGCAACCACCCTTGCCGCATTTCGATCCAATGCGATATTCGTCGAGATCACCCCCGCAGGCATGACCGAAAGCAAACCCCACAGCATCGTAGCGTAGATCTCAATACGCTCGAAGATACTTCTGATGGGGCCAACACAAGATCTAAGACCTGCCACCCACTGGTCCGCTATTAGTGCGATCCGACGATTTGATTTGCCTTCCTTATAGAACTCGCCCCAAAGAAGCCAGACGGTGTGGAGAGTCCTACGGAAGTGAGCACCTCATCTTTGTAGGTTGCCTGGAATCGCTTCACCGCATCGAACGTGCCAACTCCAAAGTAGTCGGTCTCGTTACCTGACGATCCAGGACCAGTTGCGGCAACAGTAAAGCCGTGGGTATTGAGGAATATTTGTAGTCGTTTAACATCGGCGTTGCGATTTCCCATTTTGAGTGAATTTGTAAAGCGAAAGGTGGTTTGAGAATTCGAAGGTTGTTCCCCACTCTGTAGGGAAAGCGCAGCACAAGCTTTCTCTGCTTTGTCTTGTGGGATGATACCGAGGGATACGAAGAGATTGACGAGGTTGGTGGTTGAAACAGCATCGGTACTTTCTCTCGGTATCGTGCAGGTGAATGTTGTGGTGGTTGGAGTGGTGGTTGCGGTGGAGATAGGAGTTGTTGAGGATGCTGGAGAAGCTATGGAAGAAGAACTGGTGCTTTCGTTCTTTCGTGTACTGCCGCAGTTCGTACATATCCCTCCTCCGCTTGAGGATACACTTGTGGGTGAGGAGGTGGGTGTCGTAGAAGTGGTTGTAGTAGACATGGTAGTAAAACTCCACACCGCACCGGTCGTCGTGCCTACCCCGTTGATCTCATCAACGCGCCAGTAGTACGTGGTACTTGCAGTCAAGGCGCCAGGGCTGTAGGTAGTACTCGCCTGATTGCCTTTGTATTCTGATACACCCGGCGATGAGCTGGTGCCGAAATAGATGCCGTGCGAGGTGGCGCCGGAGCCAGCAGTGAATGAGAGGGTCAGTGAAGACGTGGCGACGCTCGTTGAGGCGTTTGCAGGTGAAGGACTTGAAGCCGCAGCGGGAGCCGATGGGACTGATGCGTATACGTACGCTCCTATCTCCCACCCTGCACCGTTGCTACTTTGGTCGAGGGTGGAGACAGCATTAGGCCACGTGGAAGAAGCAGCAAGTCCGAGCGTGGTGGTGGCACCAAGATTTTCTCCGGAGTCAATGGCGGGAGAGGACGACGAAAGCGTAAAATTATTTCCGGCAGCGTTCGTCAGAAGCGGATCGGATTCGATGCCATGCGTTTCTCGTCCTGTAGCGGTAGCAAACGCACTCATCGTGGCGTAATTGGTACTACCAAATCGTACCAAACTGGTGTGACTTTCCGGGTCAAAATACAGGTTATGATCGATCAGGTTCGACGGATCATTTAAGTGATTGGAATCGTACAGTTGGTATCGCGACCCAGGAACACCACTTTGCCCATTGTTGTAAATGATGTTGTTCTTAATCGCGATATTGGTATAGGTGCCGGAGCCAAATGTATTTATGCCACCGGACGCAAGCGCTCTGCCGTGGTTGTTATACACCGTATTGTTATATATTTTGTGCCCATTTCCCATGAACGATATACCACCAGCGGCATTGCCATAGGCGATGTTGTCGTACATCAAGCCGCTTGAGGCAACGGTATCAAACTGGAAACCATGTCCAGTGATAAAATTAAGATTGTTGTCATAGCTTACATTTCTTCGGATGATGCTGCGCAGACCAAATGATTTAATGCCTGTCCGGTCATCGACCAGTTGACCATTATCGTATGCAATAGAATCCTCAATAATGTCGTCGACGCTGTTGACACCAAGCGCCAGGCCGTCGCCTCCATTGTTGTACGCAACCGAATGCCTGATGATATTGCCGGACGATGTAGCGATGCCGACGCCATCCAGCGAAATACCGGCAAGGACATTATCGTGAAAAGAACAACCGTCAAAAATCGTATTGACCACACCACCGGTCGGATACGGCCCAGCCGCTACAAAACCATATTGGACATTGTGATCGAATTCGGAGTTAAGAAACGTCAGTGACGTGCCCGAAGTGCCACTAAACTGTCCAAATCCATGCAACATGGAGTTGGTGAAGCGCACTCCCGATATGACCCACCCAGTAAGTACGCCTGCGTTAGATTGCGTCACTAACAGGGCAGCACCTGCATAGGCAAAGGTAATATTCTCAATACGACCATTATTGCCAGTAATCTGGAACGGGTTATGGTTGGTATCGGCATGTATGGTGTACTGGTTTGGATTGCCACCACCGCGGCTTATGTAGTAAAGATTATTGTTGGGATCATCGAGGTAAAAGTCTCCTGAGGTCGCCACAGCACCGAGACTCGTCTGTCGCGTTCCTCTTGTGTCCCCTTCCCAAACCATAAAACGTACGTTATCGGCCAGAGTGCTGGAAGCGACATAGATATTGCCACTATACAGTGACCATGTGGGATACAGTCCACCTCCTTCAAGTCGCGGGTTAGCTCCAGTACCGAATGCGCCATAGGTGACTCCTGGTTGGAGTGTCATGGTGCCGGTTATTTTTTGAAAGGCCTGACCTCGCCTGAAGAGTACCGAGTCGCCCGCAGGCAGCGTGGTGCTGCTAAAAGCGTTGATATCTGCAAGGGTGGCAAAGGCTTTATCAGTACCGCCACCACACGTAAATGTTGCGGGATTATACGTGGTGCAGTCAGGCGTTACTGAAGAAGAGTTGGTATTGGTAATCGTGCTATCTACGTAATAGGTCGTTG
>CAZDRD010000052.1:1369-4847 GCA_964507945.1 uncultured Candidatus Saccharibacteria bacterium | reverse complement strand
ACTTGAGGCATGTTCCCTCCGTTTCCTTCTTTTGGATATAGTGCTCTCGTGAGAAAATTTGTCAACACTATTTTTGCATACTCCCTTCCATCCCCTCAAGGGCGGCGATACGCTCCTGCACGGGTGGATGGGTCATGAAGAGGCGACTGATCGAGGCGCCGATGCCTCCCTGCCCGCCAAACGGATTGGCGATAAATAGGTGAGCTGTGGCGTTGCTCGCGTGTTGCATCGGTCGGCTGTACGCGCTTATTTTCTCAAGCGCGGAGGCGAGCCCTTCGGGATAACGCGTCAACAGTGCGCCCGATGCGTCCGCGAGAAATTCGCGTTTACGGGAAATGGCGAGCTGGATCATGGTCGCGGCGATGGGCGCGAGTATCGCCAGAATGATGGCAATGATCATGACCAGAGGGTTTGCATTGCGATCGCGGTCGCCTCCTCCCAAAAAGGCGAAGCGCATGAAAAAGTCCGCGATGATCGCCACAAAACCGGCAAGCACGACTGCGACCGTCGAGACGAGCATGTCACGGTTCCCGACATGCGAAAGTTCATGAGCGATGACCCCTTCAAGCTCGGTGCGATTGAGGATACCCAATATACCGGTTGTCACGGCGACAACCGCGTGCTTTGGGTCGCGTCCGGTCGCAAAGGCATTGGGCGCAGGGTCGTTTACAATATACACCTTTGGTTTGGGAAGTCCGGCCGTGATCGCGAGGTTTTCGACGATACGATGCAACTCACGGTATTCGTTTTCATCGGCGGGCTGCGCGCGGGTCATGGCGACCACCAATTTATCCGACCACCAATAGCTTGCGATATTCATAACGATCGCGAGCAAAACAGAGATATACAAGATAGCCTGATTGTCGAAATAGAAACTCACTCCCCAGCCGATCGCAATGACCATGATAAAGAACCCGGTCATCAAGACCCAGGTCTTGCGGATATTTGCGTCTTTTTGGGTGTAGAGTGTTGCCATTTAGAATTGCACTTTCACCGGCTCGCGGGCAGCTTGTTCACCCTCGGCAAGTTCGAAGAATTCCATTTTTTTGAAGTTGAACATGTTTCCTATTTGATTGCCGGGAAACGACTCGAGTGCAGTGTTGAGATCGCGGACATTGCCGTTGTAAAAGCGGCGTGCGGCCTGGATCTTGTTTTCGGTATCGGAAAGCTCGCGCTGAAGCTCGAGGAAGTTCGTGTTTGCCTTGAGGTCAGGGTAACTTTCCGATACTGCAAAGAGCGACTTGAGCGCATCGGTAAGCATGTTTTCGGCTTGCGCTTTTTGTGCAGGCCCCTGCGCACCCATAGCCGTTGCGCGCATTTCAGTCACTTTGGCAAGCGTTTCTTTTTCGTGTGTCGCATACCCTTTGACCGTCTCGACGAGATTGGGGATAAGGTCGTAGCGGCGCTTGAGCTGGACGTCGATATCCGCCCACGCTTCTTTGGTACGGTTGACGAGCGTCACGAAACGATTATACGCAAACACCGCCCATACTGCGACGAGAACGACGATACCGAGCAAGATATATAATAGCGTCATGGTAAAAAAGTTACCTGATAGTCCCTTTACTATAGCAAAAAATTCATGAAAGAGAAAGTGAAGCCCCAATACGCAAACACGCCCGTAAAAAGGCGTGTTTGCTTGCAACGATATAGCCCGTTTAGCTCATCTTTACCTCGATGTTCACTCCCGAAGGAAGCGAAAGGTTGGTGAGCGCTTCGATGACTTTCGGATTGGGATTGAGGATATCTATGAGCCGCTTGTGCACCCGCATCTCAAATTGTTCTCGCGCATCTTTGTAGACGAAGGCGGCACGGTTGACGGTGTATTTTTTGATCTCCGTCGGAAGCGGCACAGGGCCGATAACCTTGGCATCATAGCGCAATGCAGTGTCGATGATCTGCTTGATGGAAGCGTCGAGGATCTTGTGCTCGTAAGCGCGGATGCGAATACGAAGGCGTGAAGATTCGGGAGCATCCTTTTGCTGCTTTGTGGTTCGGGGCGCTCTTTTTGCTGTAGCGGTCTTGGTGGGCATGATGTGACGTGTACTGACGTAAATCTAGGCTGAGGTTATTTGTTGATCTTGGTGACCACACCTGCGCCGACGGTCTTGCCTCCTTCGCGGATGGCGAAGCGCTGCTGTTCTTCGAGCGCGACTGGTGCCACAAGTTTGACCTTGAAGGTCACGGTATCGCCCGGCATAACCATCTCGACGCCTTCTGCCAAAGTCACTTCACCGGTTACGTCCGTGGTGCGGATGTAAAACTGCGGCTTGTAACCTGTGAAGAACGGCGTATGACGACCTCCTTCTTCTTTTTTAAGAATGTACACTTCGGATTCGAAATCGGTGTGGGGTGTGACTGAGCCGCTCTTTGCAAGCACCTGTCCGCGATGGACGTCTTCTTTCTTGGTGCCGCGCAAGAGGATGCCCGCGTTGTCACCCGCCATGCCGGAATCGAGGGACTTGTTGAACATTTCGATACCGGTGACGGTCGTCTTGGTGGTGTCTTTGATGCCGACGATCTCGACTTCTTCACCTACCTTCACGATACCGCGTTCGATACGGCCGGTTACCACCGTACCGCGACCTTCGATCGAGAAGATGTCTTCGATCGGCATAAGGAACGGCTTGTCAGTATCACGAACCGGGTCGGGGATGTAATCGTCAAGGGTGTTGATGAGTTCAAGTACTTTCTTTGCGTATTCATCGTCGGCGCTCTTTGCTTCAAGCGCTTTGAGACCGGAACCGCGGATGACTGGAGCGTTCTTGCCGTCAAAGTGATTTGCGGTCAAAAGGTCGCGAATCTCTTCTTCGACGAGATCAACCAGATCAGGGTCGTCTACCATGTCGACTTTGTTGATGAACACTGCGATGCGCGGTACGCCAACCTGATACGCGAGAAGCACGTGCTCACGCGTCTGAGGCATCATACCGTCGGTCGCTGCGACCACGAGCACTGCGCCGTCCATCTGTGCGGCACCGGTGATCATGTTCTTGATGTAGTCGGCGTGGCCCGGAGCGTCGATGTGCGCATAGTGGCGCTTCGGTGTTTCGTACTCGGAGTGATGGAGCGCGATCGTGATGCCGCGCGCCTTTTCCTCGGGAGCGTTGTCAATACTGTCGACTGGCTCGACACGCGCCGAGTACCCCTTGTCCTTGTTGAGATCGAGGACGTGGAGAATGGAGGCGGTCAAGGTCGTTTTGCCATGGTCGACGTGGCCGATAGTACCAACGTTGACATGTGGCTTGCTGCGATCAAATGTTGCCATAGTAATGCTGCTTTGCTTTAAGAATTCAGGGCGCGAGATTGCCTCAATTCCAAAAGTAAATAAGATTTATGTTAATAATACCCCTCTACTGCGCGGTATTTTCAATGTAATCAGCACCTCTGGGCGCAGAACAAAAAAATACGCGCTATGCGGTACTTGCATAGTAGCTGGATGGGCAAAGAAAGTCAAGCAAATTGGTTGTGCAAATCC
>CAZDRD010000052.1:0-1269 GCA_964507945.1 uncultured Candidatus Saccharibacteria bacterium | reverse complement strand
GCGTCCTGCACCAGGGTTTTCATACCAAGTGCCACTGCCCTGTCCTGCAGTTCGTCGAGAGGTTTTTGTTCGATGATCATTGTCCGCAATTCGTCAGTGAACGCCAGTACCGAAAAGATGCCCATGCGGCCACGATACCCGGTGTTGTGGCACTGCTCGCACCCCTGGCCTTTATAAAAAATGGTTTGTGGAGGAAAACTGAAACGCGTCAAAAAGAGTGGGTTGGGCTGGTATTGTTGCTTGCAATTTTGACACACCATGCGCACGAGACGTTGCGCGATCACGCCATTGAGCGCATAGGCGAGGATCGAGCGCGGTATGCCCAACTCAAGCAGGCGGGCAATCGTGCCGACGGTATTGTTTGCATGAATGGTCGAACCGACAATGCGGCCGACAAGCGCGCTGCGTACGGCATACTCCGCGGTATGCGGATCACGAATCTCACCGACCATGAGCACATCCGGATCTTGGCGCAAGATAGAGCTCATCGCACGTTCATAAGTAAAATCGCGTTCGGGATGTATTTCGCTCTGACGCATCCAGTCGAGATGGAATTCGACCGGGTCTTCAAGGGTGACGATATTTTTTTCTTCACTGCGCAATTCCTGCAGCATCGAATATAACGTCGTCGTCTTGCCCGAGCCCGCCGGCCCCGTAATGAGCATCATGCCATAGGAAAGCAGAAGCATACTGCGTATGCGTTCAATAGTAGCCCCATCCATGCCAAGACTTTCAAGTGGCAACAATGCGCCGGAACGATTGAGCAGGCGCAAGACGATCACCTGACCATTGATCGTCGGAAAAACCGAGATGCGAATGTCAACCATGCCTCTCGTTTTTTCATTTCCTCCCGTCACCGCAGTGTCCGGCATCAGTACCGGATCGTGCTGTTCCACCTGCAGCTCGAAGTGCCCGTCCTGCGGCACCTGATGCACCGCGATGTCGAGACTTGCAAGGACTTTGAGGGTGTTGAGCACCGAGTCATACTCTTTTGAAGGCTTGGTGAATTGGTCGACAAGCACCCCGTCTATACGAAACCGCACGCGAAAAATGTCGCCACGCGGTTCGAAATGCACGTCCGACGCGCCCATCGTCATGGCCATGTTGAACACTTCCTGCAAAAACTGCTCGGCACCAGCCGAAGGCGTCGGGCCTTGACGAGTCATGTTATAGCCAAGAGGCATGAAAATAGTATAGCAAGCATTTTTATATTTATTGCCAATGTCCTGTGCACAGCGCGATGCTTTTATGTACGAAACGAGTATACTG
>CAZDRD010000051.1:0-4860 GCA_964507945.1 uncultured Candidatus Saccharibacteria bacterium | reverse complement strand
TCATCCGGCGGCTCAGTATATTGTATGATTTATTATTGCGTCGGAGCTTTTTCCAGTGTAATTTGCGTCGTTCTCTTTTCCGAACCTCGCTCATATTCGACGCTGACGGACTGATCTATTTGAAATCCACGCACTACCGCTGCAAGTGATTGGTCTTTGAGGGAAATGCCACCGATCGAAGTGATGATATCTCCCGCTTTGAGCCCCGCTTTGGCGGCCGGAGAGTTTGGAAGGACCGCCGGCTCATCGTCATCTGCCTGGATGTACGCACCGTAGTCGACCGGCAATTTGTTGTCGGCTGCGATCTGCGCATTGAGTTCCGTGTACCGCACCCCCACGTAGGGACGACGGATTTCGCCAAACTGTTGAACGGAATTTACTACTATCTTTACCGCATCGGCAGGAAGCGCAAAACCGATATTTTCGGCATTACCCGCAACCGCGACATTGACGCCGATGACTTGTCCATGCAAGTCCAAAAGCGGCCCGCCCGAGTTGCCCGGATTGATTGCCGCATCGGTTTGGATGACATTGTCGAGCTCCTCGGAACGTCCCGCTCCGTCCCCTGCCGTGACCTGGCGAGCAAGACCGGCGGAATTGCTAAATTCGCCGAGCGCATTGCCGATCGCGATCGCTGTCTGCCCGAGCTTCAATGTCGAAGAATTGCCGAAGGTAAGGTACGAAAAGCCTCCCACCGGAGCCGAACCTTTGATCTTGAGCACCGCGACATCAAGCGACGGATCACGCGCTACCACGTTCACCTCGTATTTTTTCCCGTCATTGGTAAAGACAGTATACGAAGCGCTCGGGTCTTCGATGACATGTTTATTGGTCACGATGAGACCATCGGCAGAGACGAGAAAACCGGAGCCGCCTCCGACTTCTTTTTCCTGCGTTCCGTTTTGCCGCATCTGCGGGATACGCAGCACCGTCCCATCGCCAAACGGGATGCGTTCGTAATATCGCTCGATCACCGGCACATCTTTGGTGACAACGATGGACACCACCGCCGGGTTCGCGTGTTCGATCACTCCCGTGACGAGCGCTTCGTGAGTAGACGCAGCGGTACTGAGGGTAGCGGTTTGCGCTGAAAGTATCGAGGCTTTCTTGGTATACAAAAGATAGCCCCCGATACCCATCACCACGATCATCATGAGCAAGCCAAATGCCACGCTCGTCATGATCAGATCTTTGAAATCGTAGGTTTTTTCTTTTTCCATATGCAAAAGATATTACTAACTTTGCAATTATAATGAACGCCCAATGAATACTTCATGAACGTCAAACGCCGCATGAAGCGGCGTTTGGTTTATGCGAGTTATGCGATGTTCCCTACTTTGACTTTGCTGTATGACTGACGGTGGCCGAGCACGCGGCTGTAGCGAGCTTTTGCTTTGAATTTGGCAACGCGGATCTTTTTGCCCTTGCCTTCCGATTCGAGTGTGGCGGTAATGCTCACGCCTTTGATAAAAGGAGTTCCGAACTTGGTCGTCTTGCCGTCATCAAGGAGCAAGACTTTATCAAAGACGACCGTCTCGCCCACTTTGACACCGGGCAATTTCTCCACGGTAAAAAGATCTCCTTCCGAGACCGTGTACTGCTTTCCGCCTGTTTCTATGATAGCTATAGCCATAATATGCTGATTATACAGAGGTTTTAGAGAATTGCAAGCGTTTGTACGCACCCCATGCATTTGACACGTACATAGAATAATGACAATTTTTGATTTTCGTTATATAATCCTGCCAGAAAACCGAAGTTTCCTCAATAACCCAATACCCAGGAGATGGGCAATGATAGGTACGAAAGTTCCTTGCGTCGTCCAGACCCACGACACAACATGGCATGACGGCGGAGTGGCGATACTTCTTCCCAATGGAGAAATATACGCGCTTCCCTCCGAGCGTGTTGCGGATAGAGTCAAGCATACCGGTGATTCCCGCAAAGCGTACGAATATATGCGTGCACGATTCGCCGAGCATCAGGATTGTTTTGGTACGGCGACTGATTTCTCCGGCGGAGTGGCAAAGCAAGATTTCCACATGGCACCTCATCACCGTTACCATGCAGCCTCCGCATTTTACGGTTCGCCATTTAAGGATGCAGCGATACTGGTGATCGACGGCCAAGGCCCAGAAAATGGACAGTGGGTTGCCACAACACTCTGGGAGGGAGACGAAAGCGGGCTACACCTGCTTGAGATGTTCTTTCCTTCTCCACACCCGTTCGTACCCCAATCCATCGGACACTTCTATACGGCCATCGGCGCACTCGCGGGCATGCAACATCTCCACGAGGAAGGTAAGACCATGGGACTGGCGTCATACGGAAGACCTTCGCGATATATGGATTGCTTCAGGCAGTACGCGTACTCGCATGAAGACGGCTCGTTTCATATCGATCCATGCTTCATCTATGCAGTCTTCGGCAACACCTTCGGTCCTCGATATTTTAGATGGGAACCCCAACCATTTCACATCCAGCGGATTTGGGAAGAGATCGTCTCGCTCCGCTCTAGCCCATTTCGAGTCCCCGACGGTGATGTCACTCAGGATGACATGGACATCGCCTACGCCGGGCAGACCATACTCGATGAGATCGTCATAGGTCTTGCACGGAAGGCGAAGGAGACGACCGGCAAACGGAATCTTTGTATGGCGGGCGGCGTTGTACTCAACTGCACGACAAACGCCAAGGTGTTTGCGTCAGGGTTGTTCGAAGACATATACATCTTCCCTGCTCCTGACGATAGCGGGCAGGCACTTGGAAAACTATTCCTCTACATTCACGACCACAATCTTCCCGTAGATACGGCGACTACGACTTCCTTCTTTGGCCCGACATATCGCGCCGAGGAAATCACCGCTGCATTTGTGGGCGAAACAAAAATAGCGGTAGTAAGTAATGAGCTTGAGGAGACGCTTGTGCGTGCCGCATCATGCATAGCGGATGGTCAGGTTATCGGTTGGTTTCAAGGTAGGTCGGAGATCGGTCCACGTGCGCTTGGCCATCGAAGCATCCTTGCCGATCCACGTCGCAGAGAAATACGTGACTACATCAATGCGCGGGTCAAACACCGCGAGTGGTACCGGCCCATCGCACCTGTCGTGCTTGAGGAGGAAGCATCCAAGTTCTTTCACATGGATCGCCCAAGCCCGTTCATGCTGTTTGCATTTCAGGTACGAGCAGACAAGTTACGTCTCATCCCTGCCGCGGTCCACGTTGACCACTCAGCACGGGTACAGACGCTCAACTATGGGCAGGAACCACGTCTCTACACGCTCATCGAGAAGTTCGATCGGCTAACTGGCATTCCTATACTCATCAACACGTCCTTCAATGGCCAAGAACCGATCGTGGAAACACCGAACGATGCGGTACGAAGCTTCTTGCAGATGAAACTTGACGCATTCGTTCTCGACAAATATCTGCTCACGAAGAAGAACGGGTAAGTCCGTCATGGTATACTGTGGCATGGACACGCTTACTAATGCCGCAAGGACGCATACCGTGCCACCCACTCTAGAGACACTACACGCCATTCGCCAGGAATTTGAGCAAAGGGTCGTTGATAAGGCTCTACTGGTCGAGCTCTATCGCGATTACGCCCAAGTTCCTGATACTGAGGATTTCGTGAAAAGGGCGGTCATGCTCTTTCCACGACTCAATTGCGGACTCGCATCGCTCTACATGCAACATCGCTTTGGGACAGGAGTTATCACACAAGGAAAATACGGCAATGAACGTCACACATTCCTTATGCTCGGCGATCTTGTAGCGGATCTCACCGCAGATCAATATGGAGGGCCTCCCGTGTATTTGGGACCACTCCAAGCACCGTGGCATAAGTCCGGGACAACCAATGTTCTCCACACTTAAATTACCCTCGCGAGGGTAATTTTTTTATTAGACTTGATCCTTGGCCGGCCCGTCGAGTGCCAAGTCCTCAAGCTCGATGCTTTCGCCCGTGATACGGTAGACGTCTTTGTCTATTTTACCCAGTTCTTTACGGGCAGTGTTGTACTGGTTGACCGTGGTGCCGAGCGAGTTGCCCACTTTTTTAAAATACTCATCATAACTGCGCAGATGCTTTGAGAGTGCTTCGACATTTTTGCGGATCTCTTTTGCGGACTCCTCAAACTGAAATGCACGGAATCCGTACAGTACCGTTTGTAAATACGCGACAAACGTGGTGGGTGAGACGATGATGACATTTTTGTCCCGATACGCGTAGTCGATAAGGCTGCGCTCGCTCACCTTTGCTTGTCCCACTTTCCCGACAAGGAGATCGTAAAAGATACCTTCCGCGGGTATGAACATGAATGCAAACGGCAGTGTTCCCTCTTGAGGCCGTATGTATTTTGACGTCTCATCGATACGTTTTTTGAGATCGTTTTTAAACTCGTGTTCTAACGTCTCGATCTCTTTTTGATCGATAGCATTGGTGAGTCGGCTGTAGTTGTCGAGCGAGAATTTCGCATCGACCGGCACCAAACCGTCCTTGATCTTTATGACCGCGTCAACCGCATCGCCGTTTTGAAACCGATACTGAAGTTCGTAGCCCGTCGCGGGCAGCAGGTTGTCGAGAACGAGCTTAAGTCCTTCTTCGCCGAGACTTCCTCGTTGCTTTTGGTGTGTGAGTACCCGCTCGAGATTTTTGAGCTGGTCGGCGATCGTAAAGACTTGTTTATTTGCCTCGCGCACTTCCGCAACACCCTCGGTGACGCTGCTCAAATGCCGGATCATTTGGGCATTGGTCTCCTGTATGAGTTTTTGCGACTCGCTGAACTGGAGTCGAACGGTATCGCTCATCGTACGCGCCGTGCTACCAAGACCTTCATGCAGTACGCGCGCAAGCTC
>CAZDRD010000050.1:0-4917 GCA_964507945.1 uncultured Candidatus Saccharibacteria bacterium | reverse complement strand
CCTCGAAGCTCAATCCGATAGACGCGCTTCGTTATGAATAATTAAAAAATAGTAACATAGTTATGAAAAACACCATCATTATTGCGATCGTTGTCGCAGTCGTCGTAGGAGCAGGGTCGTTTTATGCAGGCACAACGTTGGGCAAGAGTGGGTCTAACCAAGGTGCAGGCTTTGCTCGTGGACAGATGATGAATGGCAATCGTGGGTTCAATGGTCAGATCAATGGCGCACGCAGTGCTCAAGCAGGCGGATTTGTCGCAGGCAAGATCATTGCTAAAGATGACCAGAGTATCACCATCGAATCACAAGGAGGTGGATCGAAAATAATATTCTTTTCGACAAGCACGGCCGTAACGAAAAGCACTGCAGGTTCGCCCACCGATCTTTCCGTCGGGACCAATGTTACCGCAAACGGCAAAACGAACAGCGATGGCAGTGTGAGCGCTGAAATGATCCAGATCCGTCCCGAAGGCATGCCCTCAGTTGAAAACCGCTCACGGTAATAACGATGACCACCGTACGACAAAAACAACGGGCTTTGAGCCCGTTGTTTTTTATCACCCAGGATATAGTTGGCTAGTGTGCAGCTCCGTTCGATACGACGACTTCCGCTTCACCGGAGACGATCACTTCCGCGACTTTCTTTGCAACATCTTCCGGCATCACCATAGGAAGCTTAGGTGACGTTTCCGTCGGATGGCGCAGCCATTCGGGTTCTGGATCGGTCGCATGATTGCCGAATTCCGAAAGTACGAGTATCGGATATACGAGGCTCACTATGATCTTGTCTTTCTCAAGCTCCTGCCGCGCGATGAGCGACATGCCGCTGAGTGCGTATTTGGTCGAGGCATAGCCGGCAAGGTTTGGCACGACGGTTATTTTTGCAGATGCGGAACTGATGTTGACGATAGCACCCTCGCCCTGCTTGCGCATGTGAGGGATCACGGCCTGCATAGCAAGGAGCGGCCCGTAATAATTGAGTTCCATGAGCGCTTTCTGACTGTCGAGATCTATGCTCTCAACTGACTTCCACATGCCCTGTCCTGCATTGTTGACCAAGATATCAACGCGACCAAACTTTTCTACTGCCGCATCGACGAGTTTTTTAATGTCTTCAGGCTTGCGCATGTCGGTCTGCACCGCAAACGAGCCGGGGACTTCTTTCTCGGCTGCTTGTAACTTTTCGAGACCACGCGCGGCAAGCACCACTTTCGCACCTTTCGATGCCAACTCTTTACTGATCGCAAGACCGATACCTTGCGATCCGCCGGTAACGATCACTACTTTGTCTTGTATTTCCATACAATAATAATGGTTTAATATATAATGTACTGTTATTATACCACCGCTCGCTAAAGATTGCATGAGGCCGCCATATTGGCACACATAATCAATAACGAATGAAGCCGCGACAAACGTCGCGGCTTCGGGTATTTCTTACTTATTGTTTTTTACTTAGGCCCTAGTGCACGAGAGCGAGCGTATCCTCCTGTTCGAGCAGTTCAATCCACCCCTTGGCAGGAAGAACGCTTTCCCGGATCTCCTGGGCCGCGGCAGCATGCCGCGCTTCGGCTTCCTCGACCAGAGTAGCAGCGAGCTCGCGAGCTTTCGCCTCGATCTCAGCCAAACGGGCATACTCAGCCACATAGGCGTCAACCTCACGAGAGATCGCAAGGCACAGATCGGTCAATGCCGCTTCTTTTACGCCGTCCGCTCGCACCCTGAGTAAGAGCATCTTGAGCACGACGGCCGATTCCTCGGCTTTGACACGAAGCTTTACTTTCTTGGCGGGAACCTGCTCCCGAGCAACGGCATAGATCGTCGCCATCAATGCGTCGCAATGTTTTGCTTCCAGGCTGTCCGGCTCGCCAAACCGGAAAACGCTGCACGGAGTGCGAGTGCCACCCTGCTTCATACGCCCATTGGCATAGGCAAAGCAAGCGTGCCACGTGTGGGGAACAGCTACACCGAAAGGGTGTAGCGGCCTTAATGCTCGAGCTTCGTTGGGGTTGTCAAACTCGGGTGGTTGCCCCAACGCGACGCGTTCTGCGTTGCAAGCCCGAGCCACCTGCTGGGCATGTGCTTCTCGCACACGCCGCACGATGTCTGCGCGTACAGCGTCAGGATCCACCGCACGAGCCGTGATCGCACATATCTCAGTATTAAACCTAGGTTCACTACGCATGACATCCTCCTTCAACAAGAAAGACGTCAAGTCCCCTGTTTTTTCTACTTTTGTTTTTTCTACTTTCTTTTTCTCAAAAAACTCATCGAATTCACCATACTCTCTTTTTGAGATTTGTCAATACCCCTTCCTTTTTGTTCGGTTTGGTCGTTACTGCACGACCACCAGGGTTTTTCGAATCGAATCAAATTCATCCATGAGCGCTTTGAGATCGAACTCCTTGACCGTTCCCGGCTCGTAATTTTCAAAGACCGAGTAGTGGACAAAGTAGCGCACGGCCATGCATGGATTGGTGCCCGGAAGCGCATACACGGTCTCAACATAACGGTTGCCGGCACCGGCATCAGTCGTCGAAGCGACCGAGTACGTCGTATCGTTTTCATTTACGGTGACTGCCGTTGCGCCTGGGGACAAAAACAATGATGCGGAACAATTGGCAACACGGGGAATTTCTTCGACACTCATATATGAATCTTGCCCAAGGTTGGTGCCTTCTGCTTTCTTGGTTGGAATATTGAACTTCACGCCATAGATAGCTTTGTTTGGACCAAGTGCTTCATAGCGATACGTCTCATCTACGGCATAGCTTTCATCTCTATTGGGCGATGTTGAGGAAACGATGCTGGGGAAACGAAGTGAAAAACCCATATCGCTGTTGCCATACACCTGGGACAGATTGGCGCCTGCAGGTTCGGGAGCCACTGCGATACAACCGATGTATGATTTTTCCGTATTGTTTTCAAGAACGAGCGCACCGTTGCCCTTGCTCCAAAATACGAAATTGTCTTCAGCGTTGGCGTAGCGTATGCCATCGGCAGAAATGGTTTGCTTGAGGGTCATCGTGCTGCCATCGTTTAAGGTAAGCACCACGTATCCGCCAGGCGTCGGAGGCATGTCGGGCGAGACAGGCGGCGTCGTGGTGCCTTCATAGTACTGCGCCGCGATGGTCTTGCCTTCCCGACACACATACGTGACGCTTGCAAGAGGAGCGGTCTCTCCCGTAGGTATGGGTGCGGCATTTTGCTTAAGGCCCATCCAATACCAAACCGCACCAATAATAACCGCTACGAGTAAAATGGCAACGATCACGATCTTTCTTTTTGAGTTCATATGCATAGAGTATAACTCCACGCATATGAGTATGCAACCGCGGTGTCGGCTCGATGCAAGAGCGTAATGGTTCAATCTCTCTTCCTTCCTCGTGTTATTGTAAAGTGGCGTCAGGATTGCGTTCGAGAAGAACGCCGAAATCTATTTGCATAAGGGTATCTATAATGCCTTTCGTATCTTGGCGATCTGTTTCGATTTCGCCCATGAGATTCTTCACAGATTCCCAGAGTGAACGTAAACGCCCATGTGCTGGGTCGCCTTCATAATGCTGCAACATTTCCTCTTCAAGCATCATCATGGTTTCCTTAAGGCGCTGCAGTTGCTCGCTATTTTGTCGTAAATGTTCTTGCAATATACCCAGATTTTCCGATACTGCGTGCCAATCTACACCCCCCCCTCGGCATTAGCGACCATTGCTGCCCCTTCAAGGCTGCCGTCAAATTTTTTCAAGTCTTCGATGCTCATAAGTATGATACAAAATTAAATGTGGGATTAATAATTGCGCTTAAGTATACATTAGCTGACTATCTCAAGCTAGAGCCGTGGCCAATCACCCCAGAGACCATCGCCACGTGTCACCTGCGGGCGATTCTCATTGGATACTACCACCCCTTTTCCTGATATTTTTTCACCATGTCTGGAAGTTTGGTAGTAAACTCGTCGATAGCATCCGTAAAGACGGTGATGTCTTTTATTTTCTGGTGCGTATTGTCATCCGTATATCGCTTGGCCCATGCGGCCGCATCGTCTATCGATTCGGCGACATAGTCAGAACAGACATCCAGAAACGGATGGATCCAGTCTTTGATGAGCACTCCATTAAAGGTTATGTTACTGCGGCGATGATGCGTATCGCGAGGAATCACAGATACCAGCGGCCTGTTGAAGTACTTTGCCATGAGCATTTCTTGGGCAGTGCCAGCGCCGATTTTTTCTCTCGCATCAACGATAACAATGTCGGCATTTTTCACAGTCCAAAGATCATGTCCCACCACCAACTCCGGCCCCGCGTCATCACGAATATGATCGCCATGCAAAATATTTGCTTCGGGCAATGCTCGCGTGATCTTTGTAATGTATTCTTCTTTCCAATCAGCAAATGATGCACGAACGTCATCGCCTTTCGGAACTTTTCCTAAGATGGTGATTTTGATGGACACAAGCTTTATTTAATCTTATTATCTCAATTCGTCAAAACGACCCGCAACGCATCGATAACCGGCTGCATCTCGAGCAGTTCTTCTTCTTTCGTATGTTGGATGACGCGCTTGCCCGTGACTTTTGAATAATATAATGCGCGCACGGGCATGTGCAGATGCGGCACGCCAAACACTTGATTGGTAAGCACTATCTCCCTGCGGGAAGACGCATGTTTGATCGTCCCGTCGGGATACATCACGACAAACGCTTCGACCCATGCCCCATCAACCTTTCCCCCATACTTAGTGGCGATGTTTTTCCAAAATTGCAAAACTCTTTCCGCGACCTCTTCTTCGGTCAGCGCATGCTCGCTCGTCTCTCCCAAAGCCGTTCTTTTTGGTGCATCGATGAACCCTTCGCCCTCAATATAGAGACCGGTATCATTTGCAAGAATGGGCAGGTCGGTCTTGCCCATGTATGCC
>CAZDRD010000049.1:0-4962 GCA_964507945.1 uncultured Candidatus Saccharibacteria bacterium | reverse complement strand
TCGTAGCCGACAATGTTGGGTTGCGAGAAGATCACGAGTATCTTTTTGTCTTTGACCAGAAGCATTTCGCCCTGCTCTTTGATATCTTTGCTTGCAATACCAAGCGAGGAGAGCGGGAATGCGCTCACCGCAAGCGTCTGACCCTGCGGCAACGGCCCGGGCCAGATCATGCTCGATGGAGCATCCCCGGAAGCGGAAGGAGCAATGGGAGGGGTAGCTACGCCGCCACTCATGATTGTGTATATCGGCGACTGCTGCGAGATAAAGATGTTGTTGCCGTCGGTTTTGACGATATCGGGTTCGTCGATACCTGCAACTTGTACGTTGGTGTCAGATACACGCGACGGTGTCGAGGCAGCGTTGTCTTGAGCGGCACTTCCCGCTGCGGCACCGGGCACAGGAGCGGCAGGAGGTACGATACCGCCTTGCGCGGTCATTACGCCGCGTGAGAGTCCCCAAAGCGCATTGCTGTAATTATTTTGCTCGGCGGATGCTTGTACGTATTTCTGAAATTCAGCTTCGGAGGTGACACGTTTGAATCCACCTGCAGTGGTGGAAACGGGCGTTACGCTGCCGCCGGCTGCACTGCGGGCAGCAAGTTTTGCCCGTCCTACAGGACCCATGCTCGCGCCATCCCATGTCGGCATGGAAAGTTCCGCACTATAAAATGCTTTCACCGCCGTGCGTGTTTGCGCGCCGTAGTACCCTGTCGCACCTGCAGGTATCGCATAGCCGTTCTCAAGCAAGCACAGTTGAAGATTGAGGACGGAAGGCCCACGCGTACCATACGCCACGCGTGCCGAGGTGAGCGACGAAGGATCGCAGACCGTTCCATGCGCCGTATAAGAAAATCCAAGTGACATAACGCTCACCAGAACAAAGAAGTTAAGAGCACGTACGTATTTTTTCATAGTTATTAAAAAAACAGATGATAAATAATTTTTACAAACGGATGTCCTTATTCACGAGTATATAACAAAACACTGGCGCTTAAAAGCGCCAGTGTCATACAAAAGAGTATGGTCATAATTATTGTTCTTTGATCCCGTAATTTTTGAATTCGACATCCATGAAGTCGGTACGAATGCCGGCATAGGCTTTCTGAGTGATAGCTGCACCGCCTTTGGAACCGTCATCGGTCGTATCGGCGATCAGTTTCCAAGTACCGGTATTTTTCTCATCCATGTAGACGCGGATGCGTACCTTGCCCGCCCCCACGTCTTCGATCTGACTGCGCAGGCCGATCCACTGATTTTTCGGGATCAAGGTCGGATTGCTGCTGCGGTTATACGTGCCGGGAAAGACGGTGTTTTCAGCAAGCGTCGTGTAGGTGCCCTTCGATTTCTTCTTGATGATAACATGGCCGTCGACGCGCAAACCGGTGTAATACAGGTTGTTGCCGTCAACATAACGGTTGAAGAAGAGGAAGCCGTTATGTTCCGCGCGGTTGGGGCTGTCCGTCATATTGATGTTGTCAATGCGGAAGACGCCTTCCTGCACGAGGTTCTTGTACGTGCTTTTAGTCACGAGCCGAAAGATGTTCTGCGGCACGTACCCCTGATCGGTGTCGGTCGGATTGGCTGATGCGTAGAGTGATCGCCACACATCAGACGAAGGAAGTTTGCCCGCAATCGTACGACCGATGCCGTTCTGCACGTAAAAGTATGCGCCGGAATTGACCCACCATGAAGGGCTACTGCTTTCACTCATCGAGCCGGTTTCAGTGATCGTGCCGTTTTGGGTAAGGCCGTAGGCTGCGACAGTAGTGCCGCTGCTTGACGAAGGATTGCCTTGCGTGGGAGTAGATGTCGGTGTGGGCATCGTAGGCATAGGTGTCGATGCCGAAGAAGTCGCAGCAGGAGCCGCACTTCCTGTGTTGCCAGACGACGTGTCAGATGAAGCAGTATCGGTGACGATGAGCTTTCCGATCATGAGATCCATGAAGTCGCTCGTGAGACCGACCGCGCCTGTCGCAAGCGGCGTGCCATGATACAACGTGCCGTCGTCGGTAAATGAAACCAGCGTGCGCCAATTGGCACCCTCGTTTATCGAGAGCGTGATGAGCTCAGAACCGTTGGTGTTTTTGTGTGATACCAAACGAAGCGTCAGCGGTTTCTTTTGTGGAATGAGGGTCGGGTTTTTGACCGGATCGTACGTGCCGGAAAAAGCCGGAGCGCTCGCCAAAACATAATGCGTACCGTTCACTTTCCGCTTGATGACTGCCGTCCCGTCCATGCGTACGCCCGCGTAATAATAGTTGTTATTGTCCTGATATCCTGACACGAGGTAGATGCCGTTATATGGGTGCGCATTGGATGACTGATATACATTGGTTGCCTGTACTTGTACCGTAGCATCGAGCGTAGTGTCTTTCCATGAAGTCGTCGAGAAAAGCCGGAATAAGTTTTGCGGATGGAAGCCGAGATCGCTATCCGCCGGATACGCAGTGGCATAGGTCAACCGGAGAGGGTCGGTACTACCGAGATTGCCTGCCTGTGTGTAGCTTGCCGTATCCTTTACCGAAAGCGACCCACCACTTTCAAGTCTCCACCCCTGTCCCGACTGGCCGTCTTTGAGGGTCACGCCTTGGAGCGATTGCGATGTCGCAGTGCTTGCCGCCGCACGATGATCGGAAGACGCGACCGTGAGGAGGGTCAGCCCAAGCACAAAACAGATACCTAATGCGAAAACGATCTTTATGAGTTGGTAATGACGATGACGAACGTGATGTAGTGACATGAGAAAAATTAAACTTACCTAGTAGCGTCAACAAGTATAAAGAACTTCATAAAAGTTTCACAACTTTTTTTGTGAAGGTTGCGTGAAGTATATTCATGATGACACTTTCCCTCGCACAGACGCAGATGATTTGACAAAAGACTTTTCTTCTATGTTAATTTTCTCCTCATCGCACAATTGCTGCGCCGTTTGGTGCCACGCTCCCGCTTCATCGGGCATTTATACAAGATGCGTATGCTGGTAAAAGACCTACGTGGCAGTTTATTCGTTTACCGACCGCATCATTATGACGACCTATACACCAACACTTCCATGGAAAGGATATGGACCGACGCTCGATAAAGAAATCGACGTCACTCTTTCATCTGGCGCCCGCCGTTTTATACTTTTGTTCGCCCTCTGCGCCCTCTGCGTGACACTCCTATACATGAAATCCAATACGGTCGAACTTTTCAGTGAGAACACTTTTCTTGCAGTGTATTCGTTTTTCGTCACGCTTTTCGTCGTGTCACGCCTGGTGAGCGCGACCCAATACAAACGATCCTACCGCTCGCTCTTTCCTACCGTAGCAGAACCTACCCACAAGGAACTGTACAAATATGAAGATGTGCCGACGACGTATGAGCCAAATATCACCGTAGTCATTCCATGTAAAAATGAAGAAGCAGCGATCGCTCGCACTATTCAGAAGACATTCGAGGCCGATTACCCCGCGTACAAACTCGAGGTCATTGTCATCAATGACGGCAGTACCGACGGCACGCTCGATGAGATCATACGTATGAAAGAATTCTTTCCGGCGCTGACGGTCGTGGATTGGAAGGAAAACAAAGGTAAACGTCATGGCATGGCCGAAGGATTCCGGCGCGCACATGGCGAGATCGTGATCCAACTCGACAGCGACAGTTACATCGAACCCGGCGACATCCGCGCGCTCCTCGCCCCCTTTCAAAATCCCGAAGTTGCGGCGGTCTGTGCGCATGCCGATCCGTACAACGCCGACGCAAATCTTTTAACCAAGATGCAGTCGGCATATTATTTCATGTCGTTTCGTATCCTTAAAGCGGCAGAGTCCACGTACCACACTGTGTTCTGCTGTAGCGGATGTTCGTCCGCATATCGGCGCAGTGCGGTCATGGGGATCATGGATGAATGGCTTAATGAAAGATTTCTTGGTCTGCCGGCGACATGGGGCGATGACCGCGCACTGACGAGTTGGGTATTGAAGCAGGGGTACAAAGCCGTATACACCGATGAGGCGAAAGCGTATACCATCGTACCCGAAAAATTCAAGCAGTTCATCAAACAACAGATACGCTGGAAGAAAAGTTTTCTGGTAAACTCGGTCTTTCTTTCGAAATTCATTTTCAAGCGTGATGCTTTCGTCGGTTTGTTTTATTTCGTCCCGCTTACGGTCGTCACTTTCCTGACGCCTATTATGGCATTTTGGTCATTGTGGTGGTCGCCCATTATGCATCACTCGATCCCGCTGCATTATCTCATCGGACTCGGGCTCATCTGTTCGCTCATGGCAGTGTACTACCAGTTGCTTGCGCCAAAGAACAACCACTGGCCGTATCTGTTCTTGTGGTACGGGCTCAGTGCGGGGCTTTTAAGTTTCCTGCTCTTCTATGCGCTTGCCACCATACAAAACCGCGCGTGGGGTACACGATAATATATGCCTACGCTCTCTGCATCACATACACCGCTTCGTTCCGTCAAGCTCTTCTATGTCGCCGTTATGGCCGCAGTGGTGTGTACGCTTATTCTCATCAATGTCTTTAGGGCCAATCCGTTCGGTTATGCATTTGATGTTTCGGTACGATACTTGAGAACCCTTCAGTACGAACGGGAATTCAAGGCTTTTGCTGCGCAGGTCGGTACGACGGACGCGAACACGGCACAAGCCGCCGGTCATACTACGGCCGTTTCCGTGCCGGTCTTGGTGTATCATGGCATCTTGACCTCAAGCGATGGCAGTCCGGTCAACACCACGCGCGCGCTTTTCAAACAACAACTCTTCGCGCTCAAAGCGGCAGGGTACCAGACCATATCGCTCGACGACTTGTATGCATTCAAGCGCGGTGCGCGTGCATTACCACCCAAACCGATCGTCATCACCTTCGATGACGCCCGTACCGATTCATATCAAGGAGCTGACCCCGTGCTTCGTGCGCTCGGCTTTCAGGCCACGATGTTTGTCATCACCAAATATTCGCTTGG
>CAZDRD010000048.1:0-4978 GCA_964507945.1 uncultured Candidatus Saccharibacteria bacterium | reverse complement strand
TTGTCGAGAAGAAGAAGCCTTTGTCAAAAAGAGCGAGGGTGGTAGTGCTTAATTTTGGATCAAGTACATTCCAGAGGTCCGTTTGCGCAGAAAGAGTGCCAGTGATACTGCCCCACGTCGGGGAACCCCCCGCGGCATCACTACCACAGTAAAACGTACCGTCGGTAGTTGCTTTGAGATCACAGTTGGAAGCATTGAGTGTCGCAACACGCAGGCTAAGTGAAGCAATGTTGAGACCGGCAAAGGTTGAAGTAGCGGTGGTTACAAGTGATGACGTCCCTGAAAGCACACCTCCGGTTGTTGCATAGTATCCTATCTGTCCCGCCGTACCCGTTGCTACACCACTCATCATCTGCACCCCACAGCCGACATCCGTAGGCAGACAAGCGGGGTCGAGCGTCGCGCCCGGGGCGTACAACACCGCCCGCACTGAATGAGACGGTATCAGGAAAAAAGAGATGCCAAAAAGCAAGGCCGCGCCCATTTTTGAGTGGAGAGGTGCACTTGGAAATTTCATAGCATTCTTAACTAGAGTAGCATAAAAAGCAAGTGATCAGGTCGCATTGTTGGGGATAGCGACGGTCGCTACGAGCAGATTTCCCTAACTTCCCGCATCTGCTCCGGGTGTTGGCAAGCATGGCGTAAGAAAAAAAATTACATCCGCTAAGTACCTTTAATAGTCCCCCCCCCCCCCCCCCGGTTTTTTGCCAAGCATAAGGGCACTGGTTTATCCACAGATGATGTAGTAAGATAAACTGACGTCGTTACCTATTATTTACTAAACGTATTTTTTCTTATGCAAATATTTGGACTGGGGACTCCTGAAATCGTTCTTATCGTACTGGTACTTCTCATCTTTTTTGGGAAAGACCGATTGCCAGATCTTGCACGCTCGATCGGCAAGTCGGTGACCGAACTGAAGCGTGGTTTCTCCGAAGGGTGGAAAGATGATGCTGAAAAAGATTCCGTAGCAGCTGTGGCGACTAACAATGTGGCAAAAAAAACACAAGGCGAAGCTATCAAGAAGTGACGAACTGACGGTGTGGGAGCACGTAGAAGAAGTACGGCGCGTCATCCTTGTGTCGATGGTTTCTATCTTTATTGGCGGAAGTGTCGCACACTACTTTCGTAACGAGATCACCAGCTTTGTCCTGCGGCCACTCAAGGGACTGCCGCTTCAGTTTCTCTCTCCCCTTGATCCGCTCGTCTTTATCCTCACCTTGGACTTTGTCGGTGGTATACTTTTGTCGTTGCCGATAATCGTCTGGTTGCTGTACCGTTTTGCGGCACCGGCGCTCCCGAGGATGCGCACGATGACCCTATTTTTTGTCGTGATAGCCCCGCTCGTCCTTGCTGGCGCGGCCGCGCTGTACGCGTACTATGTTGCAATACCCATAACGCTCACCGTGCTTGCAAGCTTCACCGTGCCGGGTATTACGGTCGCTTTTACCGCAGAAAACTACATTTCATTTTTCATTACGGCACTTCTTATGCTCATCATCGTCTTCGAAATGCCGATCGTTATGGTTATTCTTGCACGGATCGGCCTCCTCAACCCACGCGCTGTTGCACACAAACGCCGGTACATTTATGTGGGACTGTTGATCGCGGTGGCGGTCATCACCCCCACCACCGACTTGGTATCCCTTGCACTTATACTTTTCCCCACCTATGCGGTATTTGAACTGGGACTTATCGGTGCTAAAATGGTACGTATTAATAAGGAGTAGCACTATCGTTTGTATGGATGATAAAAAAATATCACGCAAGGGGTTTTTAGGACTGGTCTTCGGCGGCATTGTCGGGATCATGCTTTCGCAGTTACCAGCGAAAAGTGTTTTTGCCAAAACACAGAAAGGTGGTACGTATGGCAATGAAGTCTATGGAGGGTCTCGGTAGGCGTGCGTGGCTCCTCATCATACTCGTGCTAGGTGTGATGAGTGGGTATGGTGTACCGCTCATGGTGAGCGCAGATAATACCACCTACGGATCAGGCACCTACGGAAATGACCTCTACAATGGTTCTGGTTCCACTACTACCCAATCGACCTCAACCACATCAACATCAAGTGTCACCGGAGGTGGCGTCTGCGTAAACTGCGATACTACAGCAAGTGTTGCTACGCACCTTTCTTCAAGTTCTGGCTCTACCTCATCCGGGGGTGCGCACAGCACATCTAGCGTAACAACAGTGGGTGGTACTTCATCCTCCACACCTTTTTTATGTCCTGATCGTGTGAGTGGTACCACCGGCCTTTCAACCGCAGGACTGGTCAATCTCTTCGTATCGCTCGGCATCATCCCACAGGAAAAAGCACAGAAAGCATGTGATGCACTCTCTTCACCGACTGCTACCGGCACAAATACATCGAACACTTCTTTTCGCTTTGTCACACCACTCAAAATAGGTAGTCGCAACGCCGATGTTAAGCGACTGCAAGTATTTCTCAACACGTATGGGTTTGTCATTGTCGCCAACGGTCCCGGATCGCCGGGTAATGAGACTGATTACTACGGTACACTCACCGCAGCTGCGGTGAAGCGCTTTCAGGCAGCATACAAGGCAGAAATACTGACACCCGTCGGCCTCACGTTACCTTCTGGCATCTTCGGCCCAAGCTCGATGAAAAAAGCAAATGCACTACTTGGTAGCAACTAAACAATACAAAGAAAATGCCTAAAGCAAATGCCGCCTTAAAAACAAGGCGGCATTTTGTGCCATACTTAGGTCACGAGCCTTCGGGTGGCATAGCGGCAATGACTGGACCCATGCCAGGAGGAGTGCTCTCGGGTTCTACAATTTCGTACCCGCCGTAACGGTCTACCAGCTCTTTTGAAAGCGTCTGTGCTTCTGTTATTTTTTCTGCAAGCAGACCGCACTCTTGCGGCGTGTATCGAGCTATTTTTGGGCCAAGATACACCCACGAGAGCGGATTCCACCACACCGCTTCCCTCATCGCGCTTTGAAACACACCAGGCGTCTGGGCCAAGGCCGCAACGTCATCCAAACGCGCCCGGTTTACAGGCGTTGGGTTTTCCCGCACATTTTTGATTCTATTTGTGAGAGATTGCAGTAGTGCAGCGGCCTCTTGCGCATTTTGTTGCGCGTATGCATCGCTTCGCGTAGGATCGCGCATACAGAAATTGTCTCTATATGATTGCGCAATAATCGCAAGCACTACAAAAACAATAGCCACCCCAATAACCGGCAGAAATCCTAGAAAGCTTCCTACCCTTTTTCCCCAGCTCATGACACGTACCCCAGCATACAAGTCTCACTTGAGACGTAAGACCATCCTGTCCAAGATTATGCCACAAACTAATTTATCTCGCACGTGCCGCCGGCGCAGGCGAGTTCACGCTTTGCCTCGGTTTCGTCCTGCAGTTCGTAGGTAACGAGCTTGGAATAATCTACGTTGACGAAACGTTCTAGAAGCTGATGGTACTGCTCTTCGGTGATCTCTTCGTACGGCGCCAGGCGGTAGACATGATTGTCACGCGGCAAGAACGAGAGTCCGCCCACCATATCCCAATGTTCATACAGCCAGTTGGCGACGGCGATCCATTCATCATCACCGACCGAAATCGTGACGGAAGGATTGTGTTCGGTGTAATTTTCTTTGACGATCTTCCAGTATTCGAGTTGCTTAAGCGCCGAGATGTCCTTGCGATAAATGGATCCTTCGGGAGATTTGACCGGAAATTCAAGCACGAACGTATTGGCATCTTCCATCGTCTGTCCCACCTCCGGATGAAACGGCACCCCTTGGTCTTTGAGCATCTTAAACAACGCATCGGTACCCGTGATGCGGATGCGGCGGATGTAGTATGGCGAATAACGTGCATGCATGCCGGACGCACAGTTGACCGTCTGTGATGCGGTGCCCGAAGGCTTGACGCAAGTGACGGAGCTTGAAGCGTTGACGCCAAAGCGCTTTGCGTACTGTTTGTTGACTTTGACCGCCTCGGCTTTGAGAGCGCTGAGCGTCTCGGGCCTGCGTACTTCTTCACTATCCCACTGACCGGTGATCGAGACGCCCAAAAGTCGTTCCGCCTCGCAGTTTTCTTTCCATTCTTTTGAAAGATAGTCGAAGTTAGTGAGCGTGGACTGATAGGTACCGAGGATCGCTGCAATGCGGATCTTTTTCTTGAGTGTTGCGGGCGTATCGCTTGCACGCGCAACCACTTCGGTGAGGTTACAAAATTGTTTTGATTGGAGAATAATTTCGCCGCACGGATTGGTACCGATAGAACCCACGATACGATCACCTTCGATAAGCCCGTCCTTTTCCCACAGATCAAGACGGCGCTTGGGAAGCTGTCCCATGAGACCCCCGCGATTGAAGATGCCGCGCTCGCCGGAACCGGATTTCATAAGCGATACCCATTCGTCCATGAACTCGACATTGGACGGCCTGCTTTCGTAGACCGCGGAGTTATTGGCCATGGAGCGCTGCGGTTCGGTGTAATAAAATGCGCCATCTTTTGCGTGACGGATCTGCTCGTCATCAAGGTCCGAGAGCGAGATCATGGCGGAGCGACGCACGCCGCCGGCGACGATCGCTTCGCCGATCTTGCAGCAGATGTCGTGCACGTCAATGTTGCGCAAACGCCTTCCCTGTCGCGAGAGTATCTTGCTACGGGTAAAATCAAGCAATGATCGCAATGGATCCGGCCCCGACGCCTTACCACCCATGGTCTTGAGGCGCGCACCGGCAGGACGGATGAGGCTGTAATCAAAGCCAATGTCTTTGCCGTCATACCAAGTCCTGATGCCAAGCGTGAGCGCGTCCGCCCAACCCTGCTTGCTATCTTCGATCACATGCGTCTTGAGCACAACGCCACGCTGCTCTTTGATCTGAGGAAGTTGTCCGACGTTGCGGCTCTCTGCGGCAAAGCCGACGCCCGTACCACAAGCAGAAAGGTAGAGTACTTCACCGAAATCCTCGATTTTGGAAGGCGCAATAAATGAGCAGTT
>CAZDRD010000047.1:0-4984 GCA_964507945.1 uncultured Candidatus Saccharibacteria bacterium | reverse complement strand
ATGAACTTTGCAAAATAAAACGAACTCACCGTGTTCATGTACGCACCGGTGATAACCGAGAGCATGACAAGGCCCGGCGCGATGAATTGTAGATACGAAAACCCGTCTATCGGCGCTATTTGCGACCCGATGAACTTACCGAAGATGATGTAGTACAAGACGGCAGTGATAACCGACGGAAGCAGGGTCTGAATCCACACCCGCATAAAACGCCGTACCTCGCCCCGCAAAATAGTCCAAAATGCTATAAGGATGCGTTTGTTATTCATACTTATTCTTTATCATTTTCTACCAGTGATATAAATAACTCTTCGAGACGGTTGCCTTTGGGGCGCATCGAAAGCACGCGCGTGCCGTGATTTTCAAGCGCGCTCACCGCACGACCGAGGGTATGTGTTTTGGAAGCGGTGATCTCTACCGTGTCGTCGTCTATGCGCGTTGGCTTGTACGCATGCAGTTGTCGAAACAGGTCTTCGTCGATCGTGGTCCCCAGGTCTATGACAAACGTCTCGCTGTCAGCCGTGGCCAAAAGTTCCTTGACCGTTCCCTGCGCCACGATCAGCCCTTTGTTGATAATGGCTGCGCGGTCGGCAAGCTGTTCGGCTTCTTCGAGATAGTGAGTCGTGAGAATGATCGTCTTGCCGCGCGCCGTAAAGTCACGTAGAAAATCCCACATACCGCGACGCAGCTCTACGTCAACGCCCGCCGTCGGCTCGTCGAGTATCAGAAGCTCCGGGTCGTGGATGAGCGCCCGGGCTATCATGAGTCGCCGCTTCATGCCGCCAGACAGTGTCTGCGCTTTATCGTTTCGTTTTTCCCACAAACCGAGATTTTTGAGGATTTCCTCTGCACGGGGGTATGCGACACTGCGCGCTATGCCATAGTACCCCGCTTGCGTGCATACAATGTCGATTACTTTTTCAAAGATACTGAAATTCATCTCTTGCGGCACAAGGCCTATGTGCGACTTGGCACGGTCGCGGTGTATGTCGATGTTTTCGCCAAAGACTTCGACTGTTCCAGACGTCTTGTCCGTGAGACCCGCGACAATACTGATGAGTGTCGTTTTTCCCGCACCGTTGGGACCAAGGAGCGCGTAGAAGCCGCCTTTCGGTACCGCAAGCGAGACGCCTTTGAGCGCCTCCGTACCATTTGGATATATTTTTTTGAGATGCTCTATGGAAATGGCTGACATATGAAAGATATATGACGATATTAAGAATTCGTTCCGTCTATCTGGCCGTTCTTCCCCACCGCAAGGGATTCGACATACGTTCCCACGAGTCGTTCGATGATAAAGAACCCGACGATGGCGAGCGTGAGCCCGATCTCCGCGAACCGCACGAAATGTTCTATGTACGCGACCGATGCGAAGACGCCGTAACCGATGAGTGAAACGAGCACGATCCATGCACCGGAAAGGGTCATAGTATACCCCAAAAATTTCCTTTTCGAAACCTTCAAGAGCGCGAAGCGAGTGATCATCGGATGATGCAAACCATATGCGAATTTCGATATCATAAACGCTCGAAAGGGACGCTTGATTATCATTTGATCGAACACCGATGCCAGTTTCGCGATGCGCCGCAACACCGGCCATGTCGCGACGTGAGGACTTATCAGATACCATAACAGATCACTTATGACGACACCTATATAGAGGAGTGGCAGTGCGATGACAGGATCAATGATCCCGCGATGCATAAGAAAGATCGCCGAGAAAAGAACCGCCTCGCCTCCCTCCAAGATCATTGCGATCAGGATACCTCCATATACCAAAATCGGATGTGCATCGGCGAGTGTCACGAGATGCGGCACATGATGCATGGGGAAAGAAGAGTCGAACATATCGTGAGATCTTCAATATATCACATTTGATCGCAAGACACACATCACCTTGGGGCGACGTGTGTCTGTATGGACAGAAATGTTATCCTCTACCGCCCATGCTGCCGATTTCAGCCATATGCTGCCTGTCTTTGCTTACCGCTTCACCTCCTTTCCTTCCCGCCTCGCGTGCCTTTTCTCGATTCCGAGCGAAGTTTCCTGGATTATTTTCCTTTCCTTGACTGTGGCCGCCTTTTGAAGCGATCTCACGTTGCTTCTGAGGATCCATTGAGGCAAAGCCTCGATCAGAAGTGTTCATACTATATATTTTTGTTACTGTTAATAGCTATAGTATAGTCATGTGTCGTGAATCCGGCATGAAACTGATGAGAGCATACATCAAGACGACGCAACCACATGATCCGCTATCGGTACGCCAAAAGAAAATACCGAACCCTCGCCCTTCTGACTTCTGACGGTGAGCTCGCCACCGTGGCGCCCAATGATCTGCGAGGATAAATACAACCCGACTCCCATGCCCGAAACCGTTTCAGAACCCTCTTGCACTCGATAGAACGGTTCGAATATCTTTTCGTGATGACTTGGATCAATACCCATACCGAAATCCTGTACGCTCACCACCGCATATTGCCCCACATCTTTGAGCGTCACGAGCACTCGGCGCGCGTGGGGCGAATACTTGACGGCATTGGAAATGAGATTGCCTACTACCTGCATGATCCGGTCACGATCGGCCCACACGTCACGCTTGACCTTTCCTTTGATCTTGATGAAATGCGTCGGGGCCATGATACGGCTCTCTTGGACTGTTTCGCGTACGACTTCGTTGATATCGACCCGACCGAAATGATAGCTGATGCTGCCGCCGTCATGATGCGAGACTTCGAGAAGATCCTCGACTAATTTTTGGAGTTTTTTGGCTTGACGATGCACGGTCGTCACATGCTCGGCATATTCTTTCAATTTACCCTCCTTGATCCGACTCAATAGCATTTCCGAAAACAGAAGCTGGCTCGTGAGCGGCGTGCGCAATTCATGCGCGACCATGCTAATGAATTTTTTACGTTTGTCATCCAAGATCTTCTGCGCAGTGATCTCATGTTCCTGCTCTTCGACCTGACGTTTGACGAGCGCATGTTCTTCGGGCGCAGGCAGGCCAACCAAGAGGGGGATCGCATACCACAAAACAATGGCAGCAATGCATGAAACCACTGCCGTTATCACGTCCGTGACCGCCTGCAAATAATAGACCCCGTACCAGAACGTGACGACATGCACGAAGTGATGCAGTCCACACGCAATGATGAACAAGGCGAACAGCCCCACGAGTATACGATGCTTGAAATCTTGGCGTTGCTTGAGGAAATAGAACAAAGCAACGGGAATCGTAAAGTACGCGACGGCGATCAAGATATTGGCGCCGATAAGCGTCCACAGCAAGCCGGGCATGGTGACAAAATGTTCCCTGTGGGGTTCGAATCCTGCTCCTAGAAATATCGTTCGCCAATCCATATAATCAAGTATACTGTCACAAAAAAACGCCGCAACGCAGCGCTTTTTTGTTCATAACCCGAGTGGGCCGCTACCATGTGACCGGAATGCGTACTTGTGCATCATTTTGTGGTAAGCCGGAAGGGTTGTCGCGTTCCAAGACGAGCGTGCCTTTACCTGACGTCGCAGTAAAGGTGAGCGTCGCTTCAAATGGTACGAAATCTTCGGTCATCCATTCACCTTGAGCCTGCGCCGGTGTCTGCGCGATAACGGCTCCTTTTTCATCCACAAGTTTGACTGGAAATGATGCTTCGAAATACCACGTACCGCGCGCCTGGCCCTTCACGACAAAGGGACTGGCAATCTTTGCATGTGCCTTGGGTGTTTCGACTCGTATGCGCGGGTCAGTGGTAGTGGTAGCAGTTCCTGTCGCCGCAGTGCTTGTGCTGGTTTCGACTTCCGATGGAGGAGTTAAAATACCTTCTTCGACCGGCGGTATCTCTCGGGTAAATGTACGACCGTCCGATGTGACACATTGTTCAGGATACATTTCCCGCACGGGAAAATATTTCGCGCATTCTTCAAAATTCGATATCTTTGCGATGGCCGACTTTTTCGCCTGTGCAGTGAGGAAAACATATCCCGCAACACCGACGACAAGAACGACAACGATGCCTATGATGATCTTTTTCATACCGTGCATTGTACCACTTGACACGCAAAATGAATACCCATATTATCGAAGTATGCACAGAAATGTTTCGTATTCGTTTTGGTTTACCAACCGGATGTCGGGGCTTTTTTGTGCGTAACATGTTCAACCGCAACAAACACAAAAGCCCTGACACGGGCGTTTTTTGTTTGTTGTAAGAAGGAGTTCTTTGTGATGGATACGGACCAACAGACACAGATAGAAGATCCACAACAACGACCAGTTGATGCTGGTGGTGACTTTATAGGCGTTCCACCCAACATATCAGAAAAAGAAAGAGCTGCAGTGAGAGCGGCGCAACTAGCACGGGAGGAAAGAAGAAGAGGTTGGTAACACAAACACGGCGGCCTTTACAGGCCGCCTATGTTTTTTCAATCTATATGGACGTATTTATTTTTTCACCACGATAGACGTCACAGCGATGACGCCGACGCTTTGATATTTCGCATCATCCTGCACAGTAAGTGTACCAGTCACCGTGACGGGCGTATCCATCGGGGCGCTCATAAGGTTACCGTAGTTGGGGTCAGCATCACGCAAACTATAATACACGCCGGAGTTATCGCGCAGACCGTACGCACACTCCATGGTCTGCGGGCCGCTGGTATCTTTGTGCGGCAAGCAAACGATTGAGCCGCTAAACGTTTTCGTTTCAGCGCCCGGCAATGGCGGAGGGGGAGGCGTTGTGGTGGCAGTATTGATGTCCGTCACGACATCACCGGAAGAAACAGTGCTATTGCCGTCCGTTACAATCGGTTTACAGCACGGAGGTGTGACGCCATTTGCGATTTTTTGCCCAAGCATTGCTCGCCCTTGAGGGCCCATGGAGTTGCCATCCCACTCGACGATGGCAAGCGCCGACGAGTAAAACGACTGTACCGCAGCGCGCGTTTGCACGCCATAGTACCCCGTCGCTCCGGCAGGTATAGAAAA
>CAZDRD010000046.1:0-5007 GCA_964507945.1 uncultured Candidatus Saccharibacteria bacterium | reverse complement strand
TGCTAATAACGTACTAAAACGACCTATGTTTTATTCTTCTTCATGATAACAACAGTACGCATAGTGTAAAGGCGTGACTGTGGACAAACTCCTTACTCGAAGCACGTAGATACGCCATCGCGCAAGATTTGTACCGGCGGACAAATGGCACCCCCGGGGGTGCCGAAGACATAACTTGCAAACTGAATGATGCCCCATACCGATACGGTGATAAAGATAGCCACCACGCCCCAAAAGAGCCTCAATTTTGCTTCTGCAACTCCATCGTCACCCCCGGTACGCAAGATGACCAAGGCGATCATCCAAAAGAAAAACACCACTTCAAGGGCCAGAACGACCGGTATGAGCGCTCTAGCGATCGAGGCAAACACAGCGACGATGTCAAATAATGTCATGGCAAGAAGGTGATTTTAATGATCTCAACGATACCCCATAACGCAACCATTACGAAAAGCGCAACAAGGCTCCAGAACAGTGCTTTTTTATTTTCGCTTTTGTCGTTCGATGCGTAGAGAACCAATTTTGCGCCCTGCCAGAGAAAAAATGCAAATGCAAATGCCATGACGACAGGAATTATGGCCTGAATGAGGTCGATGATCGTAGACACGAACGTCCGAAATGTGCGTTGCGCAAAAGCAATCTGTGTTGCAGACAGAAGCAGTAGTGATAAGTACGTGAAATATCGATTCATAGGTTTTATGGGCCGCCCTGGATCTCGGAGACCGTTGCGGCGATCGCCAGTGCGAGCGCTTTTGCCCCCAGGACGATGAGTCCCCCGATAAGCGTCCAGAAAAATATCCTTCGTGCTTCTTTGATCTTTGTTTCATTGCCGCGCGCGGCGATAAACGCGAAGCCGCAGTACACGAGCATCAGAACGATGATGGGAAACAGGATGAGCACCACCGCATTGAGTACGGCGATTAGAAAGTCTTCGATGGTATCGTATTGGATCGGATTGACAAAGGAACCGCCACCGACATTGCTGGAACTCCCTGAATTATTGGGAGGGGCAGGAGGTGGTGGTTGCGCAAGCGACAAGGCCGGTAAAAGCAGCATCGTCGCTTGCAACATTCCTATGCAAATAAAGAGGTACAAGCGTAAGGTACTTTTTTTCATATTATTATTGTATTAAATGACTTAGTTCTTCTTGGGCAGTTCCTATGGCAGAGGCAGGATTCGATCGGCCGGAAGTCACTTCATCGACCATACGTGCAAAGGCGGTGTTGACGCCGCGAACATTCGGCTCAAGCCATGATTTTGCTATGATCGCCGACTGATATACCGTAGTCCAATAAGCGCTCGTCTGCTGAATGGCGAGGAGATCGCGACGCACGGGTGCCAAGCCAAGAGCGCGTGTCAGGGCACCGCTTGCTTCTGTTCCCGTAAGCGTGCGCGCCGCCTGATATGCATGGGTGAGGTCTTTTGATGTTTTCGGTATAACCAATGTATATATACGGGCATACGTGGTACGCCGCGCAGCCAAGCGCGACTGCGGCAGAAGTGTCATATCGAAATTGAGGTTGGGGTTGGCATTGCGCAAGTCAGAAGCCTCGCTTGCAAAGCCTATGTACATCGCCAATTGTCCCGACAAAAACGCGTCTTTTGCGCTTGGCATCGATTTGTGCCATGAATACGCGGTTTTGATCGGATTGGAGAATTCGGTAAAGAAACGAAGTGCCGCTTCGCCCGGGTTGCCGCTCACCCCCTTAACGTTTGACAACGTAACGATTAAATTGGCCTGTCCCCATGTGACGATCGGAGACCCGGCCGCAAACATAAGCGCTGAGAGGATCTCTTTTGCATGCGTGACATTGTCGTAGGAACCCATCGCGACAGCGCTTCGGGTGATCTTACCGTCGTCAGTGCGGCGGGTAAGCTTGGGTGCCAGCACGAAGAATTCATCCCAATATGTAGGAGGCTCGACCAGTCCCGCGTCCGCAAAGACATCCTTGTTCCAATAGAGCACCAAGGGGTCTGCGGCAAGCGGCAGACCCATGACGCCGGTGCCAAAAAGAAAAAGATCGGCACCGTCGAAAAACGTGTCACGGTATTCGCGTTCCGTCAGCGTTTTGTAACTAATGGGAGTCAGTTTGGGAAATTCACTCAAAAGTTGCGACTGATCGATGATGTACAGATCGGGACCGCGACCTTCGGAAAATGCCTGCGTCAGTTCTTCGGCATAATTATAAGAAGATAACTGTTTGTACGTGACATTTTTAAGTGCCGGATTCTTTTGCTGGATCTGTGAAAATACTCCTGACATCGCGGCACTGTCGATCGTACCCCACATGGTGATGGCACTTGCGCTTGTTCCACTGGTAGAAGCCCGGTACATGGCAAAGACGATCACCGCGATGACCCCCAGAGCGATAAACACTCCGATGACTATATATTGAAAGGTTTTATTTTCCTTGCCCATGTTTCTTCTTAAAAAGAAGTCCCCAATGATAGCCGCCTGCATCGAACTCGCGCATCTTCTCAAACCCCGCCTCGGCCGCAAAGGCTATCGCACGGTCTTTTGACAAGAGGTATTCAGACTGAGGCCCGATGCCGCCAAACGAATCCGACCAGTCAGTCACCAGGAGTATGCCGCCCGGCTTGAGTACGCGATACGCTTCCTTAAGACATGCCGCTTTCTTTTCGATCTGAAAAAGAACGTTGGCAATAATAACCGCATCGACGAGGCTGTCTTTGAGGTGCGAACCCTGCTCTTCTTCCAAGTCTCCTTGTATGAAATGAAGGGCTTTGAGTTGCGTCTCGCTTGCGTGGCTTTTCGCTTTGGTGAGAAGCTCTTGTTGGATGTCTATGACGTAGACGGCACCCTCGCCACCAACCTTATCGGCAGCAGCAAGCGCATAGTACCCTGCCCCCGCACCAAAGTCAGCGACTTCCTGTCCCACAGTCAACGCAAGCTCTTCGATGATATGTTTTGGATTTGCAAATGCCATGCGTCTTTCTCATCATACACGCACACGTTTACGAAAAAAAGCGCGTAATCCCCTGTCAGACTCACGTATGCTGTAGGGTCACATATGAGAGAATATATTTATTCGTCATCACCCGTTTCGCTTCGCTCAAGGGGTCCCATTCCTTCATAAATATATTCTCTCATATGTGTACGGTACCGAACAAAACAACAAGCTGCGTGGAGGGAATAAGTATTGAGCCTTCCCGTAACGCAGCCTGCTGTTTTGTTTGTGATTACAGGCAGATAAGTGATGCAATCGCGTCACCGGGACGGAGTTTCATGATGCGCACGCCTTGCGTCGAACGGCCAAGAGCCGGTATCTCGCCGATGCCGGTACGCAATACCTGACTTTTCTTGGAAATTACGACCAGTTCTTCTTTCGTAGCATCGAGGATGCGGGCGGCGATAAGCGGTCCTGTCTTTGTGGTAACGCTTGCACATTTGATGCCCGAACCGCCGCGTTTTTGGATCTTGAATTCTTTGAGGGCGGTCTTTTTACCATAGCCGGCATGTGCGAGCACCAAAAGTTCCAGTTCTTTTTCATCCGCGCTGCGGGCAATGGCCGCACTGACGATCTGATCGCCTTTGCCAAGTTTCATGGCGCGCACCCCCGCCGCGGCGCGGCCCATGACGCGGATGTCGCCCTCTTTGAAGCGAATGCTCTGACCCTTGGTACTAACGAGTATCGCCGTATCGCCCTTTTCTACGAACGATGCATCGATGAGCTCATCGCCCGCACCGAGTTTGATGACGATAATACCACCGCGGCGTACGTCTTTGAAATCGCTGGCCTTTACTTTTTTAGCGACGCCGTCTTTGGTGAACATGAGCATGGCCCCTTCTGACGCCTTGAGCGCTTTGGTCATCGCGACGATGGATGTCACGTATTCACCATCGGTAAATGGCAGGAAATTCATAATGGACTTGCCACGCGTCGCACGCCGCGCTTCGGGGACTTCGAACATCTTGATCTGATATACCTTGCCCTTGTTGGTGAAAAAGAGCAGGTCGTCGTGCGTGTTGGCATTGAGAAAGAGCGTGACGAAGTCTTCTTCTTTGGTGTCGAGATCGATGACGCCGACCCCGCCGCGTTTTTGCTTGCGGTATTCGTCGGGATTGGTGCGTTTGAGATAACCACCTGCCGTGAGCACGAGTACGCTTTCTTCCTCGGGTACGAGGTCTTCGTCGGTGAGCATCTTGACGCCACCTTTGACGACTTTGGTCCTGCGATCATCGCCGTATTTTTCCCTTACCTCAAGAAGTTCTTCTTTGATGAGTGCCGCCATTTTCTTTGGATGCTTCAGGATGTCCTCAAGCCACGCGATGAGCGCCTGTACTTCTTTGAGTTCTTCTTCGATCTTTTTGCGTTCAAGTCCCGAAAGGCGCTGAAGCTGCATGACGAGGATCGCCTCCGCCTGTCGGTCGGAAAATTTAAACGCCGTCTGTAGTCCCTGCTTTGCGTCATCGCGATTCTTAGACTTTTTGATGAGCTGAATGATCTCGTCGATATGATCGAGGGCCTTTTTGAGACCGAGGAGTATGTGTTCTCGATCCTGAGCCTTTTTGAGGTCAAATTCACATCGACGGCGGACGACTTCTTTACGGTGAAGCAGGAATCTTTCAAGTACGGCCTTCAAGGACAGCGTCTGCGGCACGCCATCAACAAGCGCCACGAGGTTTAAGTGGAATGTGTCTTCAAGCTGCGTGTGTTTATATAAATAGTTGAGCACTTTCTGCGGCTGCGCTCCGCTTTTGAGCTCGATGACGATACGGATGTCTTTAGTGGATTCGTCACGTAGATCCCTGATGCCTTCGAGTTTTTTCTCGCGAACGAGGTCGGCGATCTTGGTGATGAGATCTGCTTTGTTGACGCGATACGGGATCGACGTGGCAATGATCGAAAACGTACCTTTTTTATCTTCGACGATTTCGGTCTGTCCCCGCACGGTCATGCCGCCCTTTCCGGTCGCGTACGCATGGCGTATCTCTTTTTCATTGAAAATGATGCCGCCCGTCGGAAAATCGGGAGCTTTGACGTA
>CAZDRD010000045.1:0-5091 GCA_964507945.1 uncultured Candidatus Saccharibacteria bacterium | reverse complement strand
CGCGTTTATAATCGCGGTCGAGCGATCCGAGGCGTTTGGTGACGGTCTGCAAGTCGGCAAGGATGAGTTCAAGGTTGATGGTTTCGATGTCACGCATCGGGTCGACTACACCCGAGACATGGATGATGTTTTGGTCGTCAAAGATACGCACCACCTCGGCGATTGCGTCTACTTGCCGGATGTGCGAGAGGAATTGGTTGCCTAAGCCCTCGCCTTGCGAAGCGCCCGCCACCAGTCCCGCAATGTCCACAAATTCGACAGCCGCAGGAATTACTTTTTTTGATTTTGAAAAATCGGCGAGCAATTGCACGCGCGCGTCGGGCACGGCAACGACGCCCACTGACGGATCGATGGTACAAAATGGAAAATTCTCCGCCGCAACGGCTTTTTTGGTCAGTGCATTAAACAACGTAGACTTCCCCACGTTTGGCAGACCGACGATACCGATACTTAACCCCATCGCATGACTATCGCTTATTTCAAGAGAAAGTTCAAGTTGTTGAGGGTTTGTTGAAAGGGTTGGATGGGTAAGAGAGTGAGCATGGAAGGTTCATAGTATAATCGGGTGATAAGAAAAATATAAACAGAAAAAATATATGCCCACGCTTCCCTCTCGTCCTACACTAAAGGATATACAAAACTACGTTACCGAACTGGAACAGGAGCGCGGCTTTACAGACCATACCGTTTTGCAGAGGTGTCTTCACCTTGGTGAGGAGGTGGGTGAACTGTTTAAGGCTATTCGAAAAACCGAGAAAATGAAAATCGACGCTCATTCAGATACGAAGCATATAGATGAAGAACTTGCCGACATCGTTATTTTTCTTTGCTCAATTGCGAACCGTTACAACATAGACCTCGAGCAAGCATTTCGGAAAAAAGAAGAACACAATAAAACAAGGACCTGGAAATAAGTCCACATTGCCTGCTGTGTAAACGTCTTGATACGATACCATATAGCAACGGTAGGCTTGTGCTGACACATTTTATGTGTTATAAGCCACATATGAGCGAGCCGCTCCTGACCATCATTTTGCCCACCTACAACGAAGCCGCAAATGTGCGGCCGCTTTTGGCTACTATCCACGCTTCATTGGATCCCGATATCGCCTATGAGGTGCTTTTTGTCGACGACAGCACTGACGAGACTCCTGATATAATCAATGCCGAGATGCTCAAGGATCATCGCGTGCGGCTCATCCGTCGCGCGCCAAGCGATCGTTTGGGACTTGCTACGGCATATGTCGAAGGTTTCAAGGAGGCACGAGGTGCATATGTGTGTTGCATGGATGCCGATTTGCAGCATCCTCCCGAAGTAATCAAGACACTTCTGAAAAAAATCATCACCAAGAATGATGATGTGGTGATTGCAAGTCGTTATATGCAAGGTGGCAATGCGGATGGGCTTGGCAGTAGGTATCGTAAATCGATCTCGATCGCATCGAAATACGCACTGCATCTCTTTCTTGAACCGACACGCCGCAGTTCCGATCCGGGAAGCGGTTTTTTCATATTCCGAAAATCACTACTGAACACGGTCGACCTTTCGCCGCGCGGTTTCAAGATACTCATCGAGCTATTGGTCAGAACGAACACCAAGCGGGTATCGGAAGTGCCGGTACGATTCCTCAAGCGGGAAAATCATGAGAGCAAAGCTACCTTGAAACAAGGCATCGAGTTTTTGAAACATTTGTGGCTTCTCTTTCGCTTACCCTACGTTGGTCGGTTCATTAAATTTGCATCGGTAGGGACCGCGGGTGCCATCGTCAACCTAGGGATACTCTACGTTGCCGTTGCGTATTTCAAAGCAGATCCGTATGGCGCGTGGTTGCTCGCGGTTCTCGTTTCCATTCTCAGTAATTTTATTCTCAACGGAATTATCACGTATCGTGATCGGCCCATCAGTGGAGTGGTCAATTATGCCGCTTTGCTTGGTATGTATTACGGGTTGTCTTTAGGCACCATGGTCATCAATTTTGTCACGTATCATGGCATGCTATCGCTTGGTGTGCAGTATCTCATTGCGGGCGCTCTGGGTATCATAGCGGCGATGTTTGTAAATTATGTGCTTGCCTCACGAGTGATATGGCGGCCATCAAAGGAGCATATTCGTGAACCGTTTATGAGGACTGTTCTTCGTAGGCGCGTACGGAGCGTCCAACCTCAATAACAATGCTATGATCTACGAATCCGGATCTTCCATTCATGTGCCACAGACATTGTGGGGTGGGCACCTGACTGTTTCCATTCCCGACCCGCAACTGATGCAGCTTAACTATCTCACCGGCTCGCTCATCGTGTGTGCGGTAGTCGTATGCTTGATGCTTGGTTATCGATTCGTAAGACACAAAAGAAAAATAACATCGCTTACGGATACCGATACTGCCGAGAGCGCAATGTCGTCATGGGTACCGAGGCGTAAAACATGGGTGTTGATTTTTGCCGCTGCCTTTCTCGTGCGCATTATTCTTGCACCTTTTCTGATGCACGATTGGGACGGATTTGTCTTTACCGAAAGCGCGAAAAATATGCTGCAAGGGATCACGCCCTATCAGACCGTAGAGAGCAACGACCCCATGATGTACCCCGACAGCGACCGGCCGATGACGCAGCAGTGGTATGGCTACCCGCCCGTGCCGCTCATCATGTTCACTATCCCCTACGCGTTGGCAGCATTTTTGACCGTCCAAACGGGACTATGGTCGATCCTCGGCAATGTGGCTATAAAATTACCATTCATTCTCGGCGATCTTTTGTGCGCGTATTTGATGATGGCCGTATTGTGGAAGTATGACAAGCGGTGGGCAACACGAGCGGGCCTGCTCATACTTTTCAATCCACTACTCATATGGATCAGTGCCGCATGGGGAATGTTCGATATTTGGATCGTAAACTTTCTCCTGCTCTTTCTTTTGTCGGTACGGTCAAAAAATGCAGTGCTTGCAGGTATGTTCCTCTTTCTGGCACCGCAGGTAAAACTCTTTCCGGTATTTTTTCTTCCGGCACTCATTCTCTTTTTCTTTCAAAAGATCTCTGACACGCACCGACGAATCCAGTTCGCCGTTGCAGGCATCGTTACGACACTTCTCATAGATGTCCCGTTTTTCTTAAGCAGCCCGCAGGGTTTTTTGAATCAAAACCTTGTCATGCATCTTTCACGGCCGCCGCAAGGCATCGGCCCGGTGGGGATACTCGACTACTTTTTCTATATATATGATGTAAACATTGCGCCGATCGTGACGATGGGGGCACTTTGCATGCTTGCGGGGATCGTGCTGTTCAACCTGTTTTCTCTCGCATACGTGCAAGGTCGCGAAAGCAGGCTCGTTGTGGTGATGTTGCTCATCTACACGAGCACGCTGCTTTTCAACAAAGTCGTCAATGAACAGTACTATGTCGTGCTGGTGAGTCTCCTTATATTGCTTGTCCACTTTCCCGACGATGACTATGCGCTACTCAAAAGAAAATTCTTTGTCGTGTTTGAAGCAACGGCTACGTACTCTGTCCTCATAGCCGCAGTCGTATTGGGATTTCACTTTTTGACGTTTCTGCCTTACCCTATCGCTACCACTTTTTTCAAAGCCTCGACCAATGACCTGGTGTATTATCTCAGCAGCTTCATACCGCAGTTGCCTTTGCACACGTATCCGAATTCGTTATGGACGTATTACCATGCGCCGATCACGCTGACCTTTATTATATTGTTGCCGCTCATAGCGCTTTCAGCCGTGTTCGTGGGCGCGGGTGCACATACCGCGTATCGGATGCGGCGGGAAATAAAAGACGCGCTTATTTCCGTTGTGTCCGGATTGAGCATGTCTCGCCTGGGTTTGGTTATCGCGCTCATGATCCTAGCGCTCATCACGCTTTCGACCCCAAGCTTGTACTTTTACCTCAGGGAAACGCACGCACTTGAATTGGTTGATCTGGTGGATGCGCGGACACAAGCGGTATTCCCCGCACACCCTCGTGTCGGCGCTTTTTATAATGTCTGGTGGAATAATGTGAGCCATCTGCCCGAAGTTCCTGACACGGCATGGAGCAAAACGACTTTGGCGCCCGAAGTAGGTTATTACACATCAAAAAATTCTTTGTACGCGCGTCACATCAAACAGATGAAAGAAGCGGGAATAGATTTTGCCGTCGTCTCATATCATCTTTATGACCGCGAGCGCTACCTCACCTTCGGGATGTATGCGGAAAAAATGGGACTATATTACAGTCCTCTCCTTGAGTTGGGCGACATACTTTCCGATAAGAAGTTCCATGATGTTGATTCCGATGGCAATACATTGCGCGAGTTTTCGATGAATCAAGACTCGGCACAAATGATCAAAACATACCTGCTCAGTGCGATCGAGAAAAATTATGCGAGTCCGGCGCTTTTAAGGATCGACGGAAAGCCGGTCGTGTTTATACGTGATGGGCACTTATTCTCTACCAAGGGAGATGAGTACATAACGTTTTGGTTAGCAATCAGACATGAAGTTGAAAATGAAGTCGGACCGATCTATCTGATGAGCACGTACGCTACGGCAGTCCCCAATGAAGACGAACAGATCATCAAGAGCGACACACTCTCGCATGTAAATGTATTCGATAACGAATTTTCCTACAGCTTGTCGGATACATGGAGACTGTGGCGTACCGTTGCAACACCATCCGACATCATGAACATATGGGAGCAACAACAAAAGGAACAGGCGCAGAGAAGTCTTGTGGCAGGACACCCCGTCTTTGCTTCCGTCACCCCGATGTATAACGATACACTCTTGCGAGGCGCACTCGGCTTTGATATCCCCGCATCGATAAACGGCATGAGCATATATGACCGAACGTGGCAGCAAGCGCAGGAAAATCACGCGGACTACGTACTCATCGCCACATGGAATGAATTTTTCGAAGGCTCGGCCATCGAACCTTCGAAAGAGTATGCGAGTTATTATCTTGAGGAGACCAAGAAATATGCGGAGGCTTTGAAGCGGAATGCAGTTAATGGCCAACGTGAGGAGTGAAAGGCTCAACAAGCTACCGCACCTTCAGTGCCAGATAATTTTCGACATCGTTGACCGCGATACCTGCATAGCTCTT
>CAZDRD010000044.1:0-5128 GCA_964507945.1 uncultured Candidatus Saccharibacteria bacterium | reverse complement strand
AAGTCCACGAGGACCCGATGATCTTGAATTTTGGCAAAGCAGGAACGGGAGAAAAGCTCATCCCCGGCATGGTGCTTGCTATAGAACCTATGCTCAATGAAGGTTCGGCCGATGTCATTTTTGAAGACGATGGCTACACCGTCCGTACGCGCGACGGCTCCTTGAGCGCGCATTTTGAACATACGATTTTGATCACGGAAGGGGAGGCGGAGGTACTGACTAGTTAATACTCTTGTATTTTTTATGCAAAGAAGAACGCCACAACCATTGTGGCGTTTAAGTTTATCCTGACCCTTTATTCTGCTTGATTGGTGTGATTATCCAACACCGAATAGTCGTGTGACTCGACGGAACCAGTGGGGCCAGTACCAAGGATTGGCGACTCTCTTTGTCCATTGCGGACGATTGGCCTGAATTATTGGCGCTAGTGACTTGCGTAACGGTTCACAACTTGCCAAGTAACAGGCTTCTAACGCACGCAAGTCGAAGGTTTCAACCTGCTCGCGTGCGCATGCAAGGCATCGCGAAAATGCGTCATCGCCATAAAATCTGCCCCATCCGCGAGTCGGTGGCCACCCCACTTCTTCAGGTGGAATAACGTAGTAGGTCCCGTCGTACATACATTGTACTGATCCCACGAAGAACACGTTGCTCAGTTCGACATAGATACCGCCACGCCAATCACCGTTGCGAGGTTGCCGGTATCCGATACAGCGACCGACTGTTGTTCGGGACAGCTCTGACTCGACGTGTAGTACTGCTTGACAGGCGTTTGGCGGCAGCCGCCCACATCCGTATCCACCACTGCCGGTAAGGGTGACAGTATCCTCCACCTGCACGTGAATTTTACGACGAGCAAGCTGCAGATTGCGCATCGCTGCACCGCGGAGTAGTTTGCCGAAGAATCTTGCGTCTTTCCGAGCTTTTTCTGGATCGTAAGGCCTTTCATGCGTGGTTGTTTTTTCCGACATCGTTAGAACTCCTTGTGTAAAGGTACTTACAAACTTTCATTGAGTACAGTATCATATATGTCAAAATATAATTTTTTATACGCCCACAAAAATAACATTTAAGCCATATTTCCAGTACAGAACAAGGAAAAGCGTCATTTTAGTTGACACTTTTTCATAAGTATGCTATGGTATGAGCATGTATCAACAACTTATTGAAGCAGGGCTAACCGATAAGGAGGCAAAAGTCTACCTTGCAGTATTGCACGGTGGAAAGCTGACGCTTGCCGGCATTGCCAAGGCGACCAAGATCAATCGCACCACGCTCTACCGTCCGGTGGACGCTTTGCTTGCGCGTGACTATCTTTCAAAAACGATCAACGGGCGGCGCATTTTTTATATTGCGGAAAATCCTGCAAAGATAGTTCGCCTTGCACGGAAAAAACAGGAGTTGCTTGAAGCGCTCGTGCCGATGCTTGCCGATGTGTATCGCACCGTCAACGTGCAACCCAAGATCACGACCTATGAAGGTGCGGAAGGACTCATGAAAGTATTCGTTGACGCGTTTCAGATCGCACACTACACCAAAACATTTTTTTCGCCGGGAAAATTCGACAGCGTGCTTTCAATGAAAAAAAACGGCCGCGTGCTTTTCGATATGATGCAGGAGTACGGTTTTAAAGCACAGGGTTTGTGTGCGGACAATCCTGCGGGCCGTCAGTTTATGAAACAATATAAAGGTGCACCTATCGAGGTACGCCTCATGCCGCACGGTATGGACTTTCCCGTGGAGTTTATGATCTTCAATCAAAGCTTGATCATCGCTTCGTACGAACATCTTTTTGCGGTCGTGATAGAAAGCCCCGACATAAAACTTTTCATTGAAACGCTCTGGGATCACTTTTGGAAAGAAGCAAAGGCGCAGAAATAATCCCACAACATAACAACAAAAGCGCGCTTAGCGCGCGCCCTCGTTTCTCTCCTCCTCATCTATCCAGGGGAATAGGAAATAATTCAAAGCTTCTTCACCATCAGGGTCGGGTTCTTTTTCTTTGTCCTGAAGGCATTCCGGATCTCCGGGGTGGCAGCAGCAAGTGTGAGGATAAGGGCAGCGAGTGCATGATCCGGACAACATTTTGACCTCCATGGTTGCACACTGGGCCAAAGCCCGTATACTGTACCGATACTAGCATACTTTATTATTTTTGTTTATGCCTGAATTTCACAAGGAGAGAACATTGGTCATCATCAAACCCGATGGCGTGCAGCGCAGTCTTGTGGGCGAGATCATCGGTCGGTTTGAACGCGCCGGGCTCAAGCTCGTCGGTGCGAAATTTGCGGTCGCGACCGAAGAGCACGTACGCGCACATTATTCGATCGACCCTGAGTGGAAACGCAAGGTGGGAGAGAAAGCAATTGAGGCATACGCAAAAAAGGGGATCGAACCACCCACAAAAGATCCTATTGCGGCAGGCGATAAAGTGATCGACGCGCTTGCCAAATACGTGACCGCAGGCCCGGTGCTCATCATGGCATGGCAGGGGGCGCACGTGGTGGAGATCGTCCGCAAACTCGTCGGTGGCACCGAACCGCGCACGTCTGATGTCGGTACCATCCGCGGTGACTTCGTGCTCGATTCGTACCAAATGGCCGACACCGACAGCCGCGCGGTACGCAACCTCATACATGCGTCCGGCTCTGTTGAGGAAGCAAATGCCGAGATCAAACACTGGTTTGCCGACAATGAACTCGTGGACTACCGTCTGGTACAAGAATCCATTCTTTACGACGTCAATTTGGATGGTATTTTTGAGTAATGCACTTGCGTCTCGTACAAAAAGCGTATAATAAGAAGTGGGATTTGAGGCGTGTTGTCCCTTAACGTATAGCAAGGGATCTTGAATCTACGCATTGTACGGAGAATCGCAAGAATTTCTAAACAGTGTGTGTCGAAAGAACCCACCTGGATACACCAGGGCTATGCACGTCTTGAGTCCCCAAAAAATTACCCGCCTTTTGGCGGATAATTTTTATATTTTTCTCAAACGTGTATAGTAAGGATATGAAAACCGGAAATGTACTGAAAGTCTTATTTCTGTTGATCTACCTCCTTCTGATGTTGCATGTCGGCGCGGAGACGTTTTATTGGTACTGGACATTTCCGTGGTTCGATCTGTTGACGCACTTTTTGGGCGGCGTTTGTGTTGGTCTTGGAACGCTTTGGTTTTTCTTTATGTCGGGGTACCTGCGTGAACGTCCATGGTCTGGACGGTCGGGGCTTCTGTATACGCTTGCGGGCGTCGGAGTGATCGGCATCGGCTGGGAACTCTACGAAGTGATCGTGCACCTCGTACTTCATACGCCGTTTGATAAGGGCTATCTGCTCGATACCGCAGGCGATCTCACCATGGACACCCTTGGTGCTTTGGCCTCCTATCTATGCTTTGCGTTGAGGGCAAAACGCAATGGCTTACAAGCAGTGCTATGAAAAGTTTGGTGAATATATTGCTTCTCTCAGGCACGCCGTAAAAGCCTGCTGGCTTTTCGGCTCGTTCTCGCTGCCTTCGCAGCTCCGAAAGCCTTCGCTGAGCAATAATATTCACCAAACTTCTATGAAATATGCTTGATGAGGCGTTCAAACGCTTCTTTATGGTCAGTTGCGAGCGTGGCGAGTACTTTGCGGCTCATATTGAGATCTTTTGCCTTGAGTTTGTTGATGAACACGCTGTATGACATGCCAAATTCGCGCACGGCAGCATTGAGGCGGACGGTGTAGAGGCGGCGGAAGTCTCCTTTTTTATCACGGCGATGCCCAAATGCGTGGTTTCCCGCGTGAGCCAAGGCAGTGTGCGCAGCGCGTTCTTTTGTCGAAAGGTTGAAACGAAAGCCTTTCGTTCGTGAAAGGACGTTTTTGCGATGTTTGAGCTTGGTAGTGCCTCGTTTTACTCGTGCCATGGTAAAAGAATTAATCGTTGATCAAAAAGCGCGCGCGGGTCTTTGGCTTAATCGTCATTGCCTGGCCGCGTTTGCGATTGAGTTGCCTGCTGCGCTCTTCTTTCGCATTGAAATGGTTGCCGCCCGGCGTGCGCGTCAAAAGCTTGCCGTTTTTGGTGACACGAATGCGTTTGAGAAATGATTTATTTGCCATATTGTTTTTATTTTTTGGATTTGTCGTGAACGATCGTTACGCTGAAACCTTTGGGGCTGCGCTTGATCTCTTCGGTGACTTTATATGATTCGGGGATGATCTTGAGGAATCGCTCCAAACGTTCCTTAAGAAATCCCTCTTCCATGAAGCGATAACGTCCCCAAAGAAACAGATCGATCTTGACGCGATGACCTTCGGCAAGCCACTCTGCGGTTTTGCGGGACTTGAGGCGCAAATCGTTCTCACCGGTACCTATTTTGACCTGTACGGTCTTGGTTTCGGTAACGTGGGCCTTCTGTTTGGTCACTTTTTCCTGCTTTTGAAGGTCGTATTGAAATTTACCATAATCCATGATTTTTGCAACAGGAGGCGTGGCGTTGGGGGAAATTTCAATGAGATCAAGCCCAGCTTCTTCGGCTTTCGCTATGGCTTCCTCGCGGGAAATAACGCCAAAATTGGCGCCACCTTCACCTACGACGCGAAGTTCGGCAGATCGTATCTCTTTATTTATGCGGATCCGGTCACTCAAAATGTGTCTCTGTTTAGAATATACAGAATAGCATATTGGACAAATATCTCCAAATATTGCTATAGTAGGGAAAACGCCACGGGGTGTTTTTATTTTACATCATTTAACCATCATCTTCATTACTATGAACCGCGATTATCCGCTCGAGCGAGTACGTAACTTCGGCATCATTGCCCATATCGACGCCGGCAAAACCACGACGTCCGAGCGTGTACTTTTCTATACCGGCATGAGCCACAAGATCGGCGAGGTGCACGAAGGTGCGACCGTGACCGACTGGATGGAGCAGGAACGCGAGCGCGGTATCACGATCACATCCGCTGCGATCACCTGTTTTTGGACCAAGATCGGCGATGATCCCAAGGACATCACCAAAAAAACGCGGTTCAATATCATCGACACCCCGGGCCATATCGACTTTACGGCTGAAGTAAAGCGCTCCATGCGCGTGCTCGACGGTGCGGTCGTCGTTTTTGACGGCGTCGCGGGCGTCGAGCCGCA
>CAZDRD010000043.1:0-5300 GCA_964507945.1 uncultured Candidatus Saccharibacteria bacterium | reverse complement strand
TATTTCCTGATCATCGCGGTCTTTGCGCTGTTTTGGAAAACGAAAGTATATTTTATCGTCACCGATCGTCGTCGATGGATGCCTCTACCGCTTGCATTTATCCTGATCGCATTCTTTATCTGGGTCGCTGAAAATATTTCTACATACCTCGGCGCGTGGCAATACCCGGATCAGGTACATGTCTGGACCGTGGTATCGACACAGAAGATCACCTCATGGTTTCTTATGGTCATCATCAGTTTTATTTTGGTCGCGTATCTGAAACATTTTAAGAAAGATATATTGAAGAAAACGTAGAGCGTAGACCATTGACAGTAACAAATATAAGGTAATATAAGCTAAAATTAATTGAGTATCAGTATGAAAACGTTACTCATAAGTATCGGGATATTGTTCATCGCCATCGGGGGATGGTGGTATTGGTCATACTTCAAAGAAGTACGGTATAGCGACACCGAAGCGGGATTTGAGGAGGTTCCGAGCGCTTCGCAGGAAAAGCGCTCGATCGAAAACGGGCAAGGCCTGTCCGAGATGTTGCTGCCACCGATGGGGCCGGCAGTCGAATGGGTCACCAGTGATGGGCGTGTACGCTGGGGTGAATATTGGCGGGAGTTTACTCCCGAAGAAAAAATGTACTATGCAAATTGGCAACGTCCGCCGGGTCCTCTGCGGGTAGGGCTTCAGGTCGGTCACTGGCAACTTGCCGACGTGCCCGAGGAGCTTGAGGGACTTAAGGCCAGCAGTGGTGCGCAGGGGCCTGGTATAAGCGAACAGGAGGTAGTCCTCAACATCGCTCAACGTACGAAGACCATGCTTGAAGCGGAAGGGATCATCGTCGATCTGCTTCCTGCGACGGTGCCGGTCGACTACGTCGCCGACGCGTTTGTGTCTATCCATGCCGACGGCAACGGCAGTCCAAATGTCTCGGGTTTTAAAATATCGGGTCCTCGTCGCGATTTTTCCGGCAAGGCGGACGCGCTGGTCGATGCGTTGTATGCTTCGTATGAAGCGACGACGGGACTCCGTCGCGACCAAAACGTCACCCGCCGCATGAGCGCCTACTATGCATTTAACTGGCGGCGGTACGATCACGCCGTACATCCTTTGGTACCTGCCGTCATCGTCGAGACAGGCTTTGTCACAAGCCCGACCGACCGATCTGTCATTGTCGCTGCGCCCGAGCGCGCGGCAGAAGGAATCGCAAAAGGAATTTTGGAGTTTCTCAAATAAGCCGACAAGATGTGTGAGTGACTTCAAACTCGGATATACTCAACAGAATCATGCGCAATGATATAGTTCACGCATAATTCATTTTATACTACATACTGTATAACTATGAACAAATCCGCATATGCTGTCATCGCTATTGTTATCGTACTCTTAGTAATCGTGGGGCTTTGGTATTGGTGGAAAAGCGGAGAGGAGTCACAAAATGGCAACATAACCAATAGCCAAATGATGCAATCGACAAGCAGTGTGCTTATCACGACGCAAGCCGATGTAGAGTATTTTCCCGGAGCGCATGGATATTTTGCGCGTCCTGAAAATGAGGGAAATTATCCGGGCGTGGTCATGATACATGAAAACAGAGGGCTGCGGCCGGAGATTCGCGATGCCGCAGACGCGCTCGCAAAGGAGGGATACTTGGTGCTTGCCGTCGACCTCTTGGGTGGCACGGCCGAAGACCAGACCGGAGCGCGTGCGCTGACTGCCGCGTTTAACCAAGCAACCGGAACTGCAAATATGCGTGCGGCAGTAGCATATCTGCGCTCGCAAGGAGCGCAAAAGATCGCCTCGCTTGGGTGGTGCTTTGGCGGGAGACAGTCGGTCGAGCTTGCGATCTCGGGTGAAAAGCTCGATGCAACGGTGGTGTATTACGGTGGCAATATGGCAACGACGACACAGCGGCTCGCGCCCATCAAGTGGCCGGTCCTCGGCATCTTTGGCGATCAGGATCAGTCGATTCCCGTGGAGACCGTCCGCGGGTTTGAGACATCGCTCAATACGCTCGGCGTCAAAAATGAGATCTATATCTATCCCGGTGTCGGGCATGCATTTGCCAATCCTTCCGGTATGAATTACGCGCCCGAAGCGACGCAGGATGCATGGGCTAAAACGTTGGCGTTTCTCAAGTCCAATCTTCAATGACGTCTCCCAAGTTATCTAATAAATTCTAAATATAAATAATCGAGACGCAACGGCCCTGCTGTTGCGTCTCGGGAGTTCAATTGGGTTTGGTTCTTGGTAGTCGCGCCAAGATGCGTGTATTGGTATGTTCAATGAGTAACTCTGCGGCATGCAAAGTAAAAAAGAGCACTTCGTATCCCGCGAGTGCGTATCCGAACAACTTGAGTAAAAGATCCGTATCGAGCGGCCGCTCGTCTGATGGTGTAAATTCGCATTGCCACCAGATGTGCATGGTGTCGCCCTGGTCGGGATTCTCTTCAATCTGTAGAAAACACCCACCCTGACTATTGGGATCATTGGTGTACTTTTCGTACAGTTCCTTCATTGTCACGGCTAATCTGGTATGAAAGTTTTTTAATGATGCCACGACCATGAGTCGCAGTTTGATCGGATGATCGCTCCGACCGGTGGCAAGTGGCTGAATGACCAGTATTGCGCGACGATCTGGAAACTGATCGAAAGGAATCCGTACAGAAAGTTCTCCTCCTGTCGGGGTCGCTTCTACGAAGGCCTTTTTCCATTTGTGTATTTCTAAGGCTTTTCTGATTGGGTCAAGAAATGCCTGCATGTCTAGGTGCTGCGGAGATGCGTCCATCGCATCCTCCTGTGGTTGTAGTCACTACGTTCGAGAGTACAGAAATATGCTCTTTTGTCAAGGATAAGGATCATGCAAAGATCCAGCCAATCACTGATGTGCAAGTCTTGATCGACCTTTTCTACATGGTCGCTTCGTTGTATGCTCATTACATCTGCGTGTCATTGTACTCAAATCTCATGATATACTTTTCTGTATGAACAAAAAGTCATGGTGGATTGTGGGTGGTGTGCTTGTTGTTGCAGCGGTCGCGGCGGGGATGTGTTTGCTATATCGTGATATAAGCGATCGTAGTGATGCTGATTATAAAAACATCGCGTACGTCATTGAGGGTAAACGGATACAGCTTAAAGACGGTGCAGCAGAGACCGAAGTCATGCCAGGCTCCGCATCAAAAATCGTGACACGTTATTTTGGTAACGACTTGAAAACCGACCTCAATGATGATGGTCGTGAAGATGTCGTGTTTCTGCTCACGCAGCAGACGGGAGGTAGCGGCGTGTTCTATTATGTTGTCGCAGCGCTTACGACGCCCCATGGATACGTCGGTTCGGATGGATTTTTCATCGGTGACCGGATCGCGCCGCAGACCACCGAAATGAGTCGCGATCCCCGCCGTGCACGTGTTGTTGTTAACTTTGCAGACCATGCATCCGGCCAGCCGATGACAGAACAACCAACCGAGGGGAAAAGCGTTTTGCTCAATTTCGATCCAGACACGCTAGAATGGAGCCCTGCATCTGGTGATGCCAAAGAAGAACCGGTACAGCAATAATATTATTAGCAATAACGAAAAGCAGTATGTGGATACTCTATGCGCTTTTGTCGGCCGGGTTTGCCGGAGCAGTGGCGATATTTGGAAAACTTGGTTTGGGCAATGTGGACTCGACGGTCGCCACGACGGTGCGTGCGATCGTGATGGCCGTGTTTCTGACGATAGTAGTGTTTGCGCTTCAAAAAGTTTCGCTCATCAAAACGCTCGATAGCAAGGCGCTGACGTTTATCATCTGCTCCGGCGTCGCGGGTGCTTTGTCCTGGCTTTTTTATTTTCTCGCGCTGAAGACCGGCCCCGCAACGCCGGTTGCCGCGCTTGACCGACTGAGTATCGTCTTTGTCGCGATCCTTGCCGCGCTCTTTTTGGGCGAGGCGCTGACCGTCAAAACTATCGCGGGCGTGCTACTTATCATTGGGGGAGCGGTACTGTTGGTGCTTGCGTAACTACTGTATATAAAAAATAAACGGACTATTTTGTCCGTTTATTTTTTATTAAGCCGAATTTTATAATTTATTTCCCGAGCAACTGATTGACTTTTGTCATGGTTGCCTGGTCGAAGTTTCCGGTGCCGCTTTGGAGGCCTCTTGGTGTGAGGATCTCTGTGCGATATGCTTCCTGGAAGCGTGCGACTGCGACTCCGGTACTGACACCGTAGTAGGAGCTCTCTTGTCCTTTCGAACCGAGTCCTTGTGTCGCGACGGTAAAACCACGCGCGTTGAGGAATTGCTGCAGGCGGATCACGTCAGCATGTGTTTCGCCGAGGCTCAATGTTTTGGTAAATGCTTGAGCGGAAACAGTGCTAGTGGTTGTAGTATCGGCACTCGCGAGCGCTGCGCAAGCTTTTGCTGCACGATCTTGCGGGATGATACCTAATGCGACAAAGAAATCGATAAGTCCCGCGAGCGTCATATCGCCGGACACGTCGCTTGCCGGACGGGTCGGTCCTGAACATTTGACACTTGCGGCAGCCACAGCGGTTGAGTACGTAGAAGCACTCGCAACTTTTGTTGACGCTGAACTGCTACTTCGTGAAGAGCCACCACCACCTCCTCCAGAACGGCGAGATGAACTTCCGCCGCCGCTCGTACTGGAACCTCCACCACCGCTTACCGTAGTGCTTTGACTGGTTTGAGCGGTAGTATCACTGACCGTTTCGGTCGTCGTGCTTGTTTGATCATTGGGTGCTTCTGGTGTTGACGGAGGGGGAGTGGGAACTTCCGAAATGGTGGGCAGCTCATAGGTCGGAGGAGGAGGGACCTGCGCGAATGCCGTTCCCAGCGGTACGCCAAAGACGGCAAGTCCAAGGACGACCTGTGCGAGCGATATCACCGAAGAATGCGTAGTGTTGTTGAATGATTTCATGATAAGAGTAAGTGTTGTATCGCATGTAGTTTACATTGCGATAAAATTATGGTCTTGTAAGACTGTTAGTAGTTTAGCATATTAAATACAATTTGTCAATACCTTTCCCTTGAAACTCTCTCGTTGCAAAATTCCTTGCAAAGTACTTTGAGTAACCGTACAACAAGAGCAAAAAAACCAAGCTATAGCTTGGTTTTTTTGGAATTAATCAGATCAGCCTTCGTGATTATCTTGTTTTTTCTTTCAAGAGCGCAGCGAAATTGTGCTGCACTTTTTCAAGCTTGGGATTGATGATGATATCGCAGTACGGGTTGCCCGGATTGCGCGCGAAGTAATTTTTGTGATAGTCTTCGGCTTCGTAAAACGCCTCAAGCGGTTTGA
>CAZDRD010000042.1:0-5681 GCA_964507945.1 uncultured Candidatus Saccharibacteria bacterium | reverse complement strand
GTTGGTTGTGTTAAATGCTTTGACCACTTTCACATCGGGCAGCGCACGCTGTATCTGTTCGCCAAGGGAGTCAGTATTGCAGACCGATAACGTCGGCGGCATACCCTTTGAAAAATCGAGTGGATTGGCAACATCGACAAGCACTTTGCCTGACAGTTCTTTCTCAAGACCTTTGAGCACCTCAAGCGCGACTTCGCCCTTGAGGACATTGAAGACGATCTCGGCTTGCGATGCCGCTTCGCTCAATGTCACAAGTTGTACTCCCATATGATCTTTGTGCCAAACACCAAAGGGAGGGTTGCCCATCGCGTCTGGTTGTGACTGTGTTATCGTCTTGCTTACGTCTTGCGTACCCATAACGACCTCATGTCCAAGCTCGAGAAGCCGCGCGGCATGTGCGCGACCGACCACACCCGTCCCCAAAATGCCTATTTTCTTTTTCTCCATATGCGTGTATATTTTTTTGTGATAAAGTACTTCAAGTATACTCTCTCAAAGAGTATAGATACATATCCGCCCATAGCTGTCTTGGTAGTTGTTTGGTACACTCACATTGTAAATTAAATATCCGCCCATAGCTCAGTTGGTAGAGCAACTCCCTCTTAAGGAGATGGTCCCAGGTTCGAGCCCTGGTGGGCGGACAGGAAACACAACATCACCGGCTTAAGCCGGTGATGTTGTGTTTACGATACTTTGCATTTCTAAAAGAATCCGAAGATATGCTTGAAGAAGCCTCCGATCATGCCCATCATGCGGCCAGCAAATGGTGTATGCTCTTGACCTTGTGCCCTGGTGGAACTTGCGTTTGCACGCACTCCCTCGACCATGACCGACGAAGCAGTGACCAAGGTACCGCTCACGGTACCTTGCACGACGATATGATCACCGACAGCAAGCGCAGCGACACTTGAAGTAGCGCGACCTTTCACAATATTCGCATTTGCAGCATCGACCGTGTAGGTGACATCGCTTGTATTTTTGATGGTGAGCGTTGAGCCGTCAATGGCAGTGATGTCACCGCCGACCACCGGCTGGCCATTGCCCTTGATGACCGCTCGCGGCATGGTGCTGGTTGCTTTTGGCTTTTCGCGCATCTTTTCCATCTGCTCGCCGCTGCGAGTGCCTTCGCGACCACCGATGCCATCGCGGATGGATGTCGCAGTGACCGAAGTGCCGCTGATGGTTCCCTCGACCATGACACGATCGCCAACACTGATGTTGTCAAGGGATGAGGTTGCCGCATCTTTAAAGACGGTCGCATTTGACGCATCGACAGAATACGTCGTTGTTGCACTCTCACGACCGAAACCGCGACTCTCGACCGTGAGCGTCATTCCGTCTTTTGCGGAAACCGTACCCATGATACCGGGAGCGCGACCTTCCCATTGCATTCCTCTTCCCTGCATGCCCTGCATCGGCCCCGGAGCAGCTACAACAACCGTCGCACTGGCAACTAAAAACAAACTTGCCGCGCCTGCTATGGCGAGCATATGCATTGTACTTACTTTTTTCATATCATTATTATGATTCCCATAATACACTCCTCTTTGAAGAGTACGATTTGGTACGCAGTTTTGGTGCTAGATGTTTTACCACAAAACATACTTCACATATATGGCAAGATATGGTACACATGAGACATGTACCAATTCCGCACTCGGAAATATGCGGCAATCTTGGCGCTTTTGAGCGTTATTTTGACGCAATTTGGCGCTTTTACGACCGTCGAAGCACAACTTCCTTCGGGTACTATTCCCAAAATAGTCGCGCTTGGCGACAGCTTGACGACGGGTACCGGCTCGACCGCTGGCAATGACTGGGTGAGTGTCGTCTCGCGCTGGTCCAATATTCCGATCATCAATGCGGGCGTCTCTGGCGACACGACCGCGGATGCGCTTGCGCGCCTGCAAAGTAGTGTCATCGCCCAAGACCCCGATATCGTGATCATCTTTCTGGGCGGCAACGACATACTGCAATTGCGGCCTATCGCAGAGACCATCAGCAATCTGCGCTCGATCATCACCCAAGTCAAAGCATCGGGTGCGCAAGTGATCCTCGTCGGCACGCACAATGATACGTTTCAATCGACACGTGAACGTGAATTTCAACGCCTTGCCTCGGAGCTCGATGTCGAATACGCGCCCAATGTCCTCAGCGGCATATTAGGCAATCCGAGACTACTGTCCGACACGGTGCACCCCAATGACGCAGGATACCGACTGGTGGCAGAGCGCATATGGAACAAACTTCAGCCTATGCTCAATGACTTGGTTCCCAATACCGATCTTTCTGTGACGTGCGAAGTCTCACCGGAACAAACGGACTTTAGGACAAGTACCAAATGGACCGCGTATGTTTGGGGCGGTGCATCGCCACGTACCTACCGTTATGAGTGGAGCGGCGACGATGACCTGCGCGGCACCGGAAAAACCGTATCAAAGACCTACAAGACGGCAGGCTCCAAATCGGCGCAAGTGAAAGTTACCAACGGCACGCTTGAAAAAACAGCAACCTGTCGCAACACGGTACAGGTGACTGCTCCGCCGCTTGTCGGTGCATGTAGCGCCATGGTAGCGGTACAGAATCGCGGTGATGAAAACGACGTGACCGTCACATGGGCCACGCGTGTCGCGGGCGGCGACAATCAATACACGTTCAGTTGGTCAGGTACCAATGATCTCACCGGCTCGAGTTCCAGCGTCAAAAAAACATACGTGACCGCGGGCGAAAAGATCGGCACGGTACGTGTCACCTCCGGCAATCAGACGATGGATCTCGAATGCAAGATGACCGTGCGCGGGTATATGCTCGACCCCAACGTAAGGTCGCCGCTTGTGGGAGGCTGCTCGATAAGTCCGGGAACGTTTTCGACCGACACCCGGATCACCTGGCAAGCGCGCGCAACTGGCGGTACGACTGGTACGACAAGCACGAGCACCCTTTACACTTGGGACGGCGACAACGGACTCGATGGCAATACCAGCAACGTCTCGATCGAATACAACGGCGCAGGCATCAAATCCGGCGAAGTACATGTCGAAAGAGGAACGCAGGATTTTACGGCGACCTGTGAGATGCAGATCGCGGAGAGGCCGGTCAGCGGTGGAGGTAGTGGCGGCAGTTCGGATTGCTTCATCGCAACTGCCGCGTTCGGCACACCCATGGAACCACAGGTGATGCTCTTGCGCAATTTCCGCGATGAACATCTTTTGACCAATGCGGCTGGCCGCGCATTTGTAAAAACCTACTATGCTATCAGTCCCCCCATTGCAGATGTCATACGCGAAAGTGAGACACTCCGCGCAGTCACGCGTGCAGGACTGTACCCCATCATCGAGGCAGTAAAAGTGCTAGAATAGAAATGCTAGGATAGTTACAAGTAGCTACATACGTCTGCGCTCCGGGAAGGCTCAATACTTATTCCCTCGCACAGTCATATGTAGCTACTTGTACGTGTTGTAAAAATTTGGGCGAGTGGCGGAATTGGTATACGCGCCAGTCTTAGGAACTGGTTCCGAAAGGATTGGGAGTTCAAGTCTCCCCTCGCCCACAAAAACAAGGAGCGAAGCGACTATGTTTTGTAGGGTACTGAGCCGAATGGCGAATGTGCCCACAAACGTGCCCCCGGCACGTTTGTGCAGTGTAGTATCTCTGCACAAACAACCGACGAGTTTCCGCTTTAGCGGTTACGAGGAGGCCATCTATACAGCTATTGACTTTTTATACAAATCTGTGGTAAAATAATACGGGTTTAGGTCACTGACAACTAGGAAGGGGTACTCATCATGACGCCTGAGGAGCGGTCAAATCGAGCCAAATTCTGGATCTGCATGGCGGGAATTTACGTGGCTCTTTTCATCCCAGAAATCTTCGTTGCGCCTATCTTACTCTTTGGAGACAGAAAGGCGACAACGGAAGAGGCGATCGCGCAACAAGTTTGGGCGCATTACTGGCACTTCGTATTGTTTCTCGAGATCGTGTACAATCTCTTGGCTATCATACGAAAGCCGGATGAAAAGCCAGCAAATCCCTTACCTGAAGGCAGAAGGCCGAGCTTCTTCTTGGAACAAACCAATGACGAGGTCGGGGCAATACTGCTCTTCGGCAAGTATCTCTATACAACGGGTCCTGGTCTGGTCTACAGGCCACTTGGTATTACTCGGCATCGCAGAGATTCAATCCTCATTCAACAGTGGGAAATCCCCAAGGATATCCCCGAACTCTACGCCGAAGACGAGAGGACGGAGCTTCGAATGACGTCCGCGCCAGCTCAGAACGATGTGGATGCGGAAGATTCTAATGCAGATCCACTTGCGACAGGACGACTCACGCTGGGTGTCACCTGTACCATCTCCTCAAGACTCGACACTAAGCCTGGCGCTTATCGTAGTTTTGTCGAGCGGATTGGCACAATCCGTAACTTTCTCCAGATCACTGATGACATCGTGGTGCGGCGTCTCCGTCAGGAGGTCATCAAAAGAACCCCGTCAAAAGTGCTGTCTGAGTGGGAGGACCTGGAGAATGATGCAAAAGGACGTCTAACTGCTCGGGTCGGCCTGTTTGGTTTTGCGGATTTGGATTTGGGAGTCAAAAAGTTTGATCTTCCAAAACGTGTCAATGAGGCATTGGCAGACAGGACAAAAGCCTTTATCGCTGTTGGGGAACAGCGACTTCAAGGTCAAGCCACGCTTGCGCGTGACACTCTTGTTGCGAAGGCGAACAGACTACTCAAAAGTGCGGAACTTAATGGTACAATTGATGCCCTTAAGAGAGCACAGATGGAGAAAAGCGGGCTCGGTCTCACTCCAGACCAAGCCCTTATACTTGCTTATCAGGAAGTCCTACGTCAGGGCCTTTCTGGAGCACAGTACAGCCTGCTTGCGACTGGAAAGGGCGGCATCCTCGATATGGCTGCAATGATCCAAGAAGCACTTACCGGGACCAAGCGACGGGGTGGGACAACCCCCACTTCTGAATCCTAAGGAGGGACGGGATGACTGTACTGATCATTATAGCCTTCGCCGTAGCAACCGTAGCGCTTCTAATATGGCTACGGTCGGAACCCACTACAGTAGTAAAATCAGCAACGGGCACAGCGTCTACACCTTCAACATCAAGAACAGCTAGACAAAAAATAGTATCTTGGATGGCTGGGGTTTGGCGGAGCAGAAAACTCTGGCAGATCATCGCTGGCCTAATGCTTTTCCTCGCAGTATGGCTCGTTCTTGGCGATTTCTTCCCCACCGTGTGGGGGCTCGCCAGCGAGCAGATCGGGGTCAAGTACCTCGTACCGATCATGCTCGCGGTGGTCGCGTTGGTCGTGTTGGTGATACTGTACATCACCAACGCCAAGAAAAGCACGACGACCTCAGCATCGTCTGCAAAAAAGACCGGCGAGGGATCGTTCCTTGGAAGTATCCTCGTCTTGGTGGTTTTCGGAGCGCTCGTTGTAGTGGTGTCGCTCATTGGAAGCGGCCTGTACATCCGGATGGCCGAGGGTACCGGATGCGGGGGCCAAGATAGCGAGCCGGTGCGAAAGTGCCGTGCCGTGCTACACGGCACGGCAGGCTCGCCCACGATAACAATCGGGAAGGATCAAACCGTGACCGTCACTGCTGAAGTGACGGTGGCGGACAATCTGAACCAATGGCTCTGGGAAAAAATAGACGGCGCGATGGGCA
>CAZDRD010000041.1:0-5697 GCA_964507945.1 uncultured Candidatus Saccharibacteria bacterium | reverse complement strand
CGCTTCCGAGTGGCGGGCCTCTCACCATAGAAGCCCCAGAACCGGAGGATTTTGTCCATGCTAAGGGCTTATTGGCATAAGTGCACAAATATGTTGCACGCCGGTGGACGCTTGTTACACTGAAGGAAGAACTCTTATTTATTTTTTATCTCAGCGTTTTACGCGTAACTATGCGAAATATTTTATTGTGTCGTTGTTCGGACAAATGGAGCGGTTATGCGCCACTTGTCCTGCGTGTTGCGACCGGTATCGTCTTTTTGGTACACGGTATCGGGAAATTGATGATGGGTGTCTCGGGAGTGAGCGGCTTCCTTGGTGGACTTGGGTTTCCTATCCCGGGCGTTTTTGCCGTTATACTCATCGGGATCGAAGTGATCGGCGGCCTGGCGCTCATCGCGGGCTTCATGACGCACTGGGCAGCCAAGTTTACCGGACTTGCCATGCTCGTCGCGCTTTTAGTCATATTTGCTCCGAAAGGATTTGTGCTGGGTGGGGAAGGCGGGTTCGTGTTGTTGCTTATTGCGTCGAGCGTCTCCCTCATGATCACCGGCCCGGGCAAATTTGCACTCGACAATATCTTGCTGCGTAAAATGCAGCCTGGCTCTCGACCGGACGTGACATCTGCGCTATAAATCGGCTTGCGTGGCCGCGTAGTTGCATCATAAGTGGCCCCGTGGTAAAGTATTGCCACTATGGCAACAGCAACCATTCCAGTCCGGTCGCCGGTACATGTCGAGGAGCGTAAAGCTCTCGGCGTTCGTTCCGGTGACACCGTACGTGTCTGGCAAAAGATCCAAGAAAAAGGAAAAACGCGCCTGCAAGCATTTGAAGGTCTCGTGCTTTCCGTCAAGCACGGCACCGAAGCGGGTGCAACCTTTACCGTACGTCGTGTGGCGTCTGGTGTGGGCGTTGAGAAGATCTTCCCGCTTTATTCTCCTTTGATCGACAAGATCGAGATCCTCAAGCGCACCAAAGTCCGCCGTGCCAAGCTCTATTACATTCGTGAAAAAGCCGCACGCGAGATCCGTCGTCAAATGCGCGGTGCGCAGACCATCGGCACGTCGACCGAAAGCGATATCGGCCGCAAAGATCGTTTGGCCCGCGAGGAAGAAGTACGAGTGAAAGCCGAAGCGGAAGAAAAAGAACGCCACGAGGCTGAGGCGAAAGCCGTGGCCGAAGAAGAAGCAAAAGCAGCTGAAGTAACAGCGGAATCGGAAACGACGGAGACTTCCACAGAAGAAAAAGAGCAAGAAAATCAGGAAGAACCCCAAGAGGAAAAAACAGAAAACAAAGCATAAACAAACCCCGCGACAAGCGGGGTTTGCAAAAGCACAAAAAATCTTTAGAATAAACGATGCACTCGATGCGCGGGTGGCGAAATTGGCAGACGCGCTACCTTGAGGTGGTAGTGGGAGCAATCCCTTGGAGGTTCAAGTCCTCTCCCGCGCACTACATTTATGTCGATCATTTTAAAACAAACAGCTTTTCTATCGTCGTTTTCAGGACTTTGGCCACATCGTTGGCAAGCTTGAGGGACGGGTTGTATTTTCCTTGCTCAAGAAAAACGATCGTTTCCCGACGTACGCCGGATTTTGCCGCAAGCTCTTCTTGCGTTATGCCGAGTCTCGTTCTGAATTCGCGGATTTTATTTTGCATACTAGATTAATCGCATTGCCCGCCTAGTGGCTTGGGGAGGGATTACCGTTCATTTTGTCTTCGCAAGAAAATAAAAAACCATGCTGTAGACCAGTAGAAGCGCGCATGTCGAAAATGCGAGCAAATTGGCGGCCATCTCAAATGTCGCGTTCGTCTCCCCGAGGGCAAAGAAAACAAACGCGGCCGCAACCGCAAACCAAGCGTATATATGCATCGCGATAAGTGCCGACTTGCCCGCAATCACGCGGTCTCTTTCGTCGGCAATGACCCCCTTTAACCGTCCACGCACATACAGCAGGATCAAAGAAGCAACCGGGATGAGAGCGATGGGAAGCATATAATTTCTCGCGGCTATGGACTGGCCGATAGCAATCGCCAGAATGATCGCAATGGCGATCCGTATTTGGTTGTATCGTTGTAAGCTCATGAAAATGTTAATTATTTATAACATCTCTAATGTTATATAAATCTAACATATACGTCAAGCGAACACATCTTCCTTGGCCGGGGGATGCGTCAGGTTTGTAGTATACTAATAAAATGAGAAAGAGATCCGCCATTTTGATAATCGCTCTGCTGGTCGGACTCGCTGCGATCGGACTGATCTTTTTCTTGCGCAATTTCGGTGGCGAATCTTCGGTGCCGATGACCTCGAGAGTGGAAAATGCGCAAGAGGGAACATCGAGCGAAGCCACCTTTGCTCCGGAAGTCGTTGCCGAAAATTTGTCCATTCCCTGGGATATCGGTTTTCTTCCCGAGGGAGGGCTTCTGGTAACCGAACGGTCGGGCAATCTCGTTTATATTGATGCCGAAGGCCGACGCACAAATATCGCGATTCCCCGCGCCATTCACCGAGGCGAGGGCGGACTCCTGGGTCTCGCTCTTCATCCTGATTTTGCAACCAACCGCCTGATGTATCTGTATATGACCGTAGCGCAAGGTTCGCTTGGCACCCGCAACGCAGTCATCCGCTATCGTTTTGCAGACGGCTCTCTTGGCGATGAACGGTTTATTATCGACAACATTCCCGGCGCTGCATATCACGACGGCGGTAGGATACGATTCGGTCCGGATGGTTTTTTGTATGTGACGACCGGAGATACCGGAAACAGCAGTGCGGCGCAGGACGTGGCTTCTTTGTCCGGAAAAATATTGCGCCTGCGCGACGATGGTTCCGTTCCGGCGGACAATCCTTTCGTCGGGCAAAGCAGGGCGCAGGCCGCTATTTGGTCGTACGGACATCGCAACCCGCAGGGACTTGCTTGGGACGACGCAGGCAGGCTTTGGGAGACCGAACACGGCAGATCGGGTATTCAATCCGGCCTCGATGAAATAAACCTGATCATCAAAGGCCGCAACTATGGCTGGCCCACGATCGAAGGCGATGCCACGGGCTCTGGCATGGCCCTGCCCTCGGCTCATTCCGGTGCGAGCGACACCTGGGCTCCGGCAAGTGCGCTTTTTTGGAACGGCTCGCTCTTTTTCGGCGGTTTGCGGGGCGAAGCGTTGTATGAGGCGGTGCTTCGCGGCGAGCAAGTAACCGAAGTTCGTACCCATTTCAAAGGAGAGTACGGCCGGATCCGTACGGTACTCCTCGGTCCGGACGGCATGTTGTATCTCACCACGAGCAATCGCGACGGTCGCGGCCGCACACGAGCGGACGATGACAAAATCATCCGCCTTAACCCCTCGATATTCCGTTAAACGGACGACCAAATGTCTATTAAAAATCTAAGAAAAAAGGCGACCCTTTCGAGCCGCCTCACTTGAAGAACTTCCGCAGCAGGATACGAAATCCCCACACAAGGAACCCGATTGCCACGGCGTACCCGAAAAGTATCCTTGCACCTTGAGGGTCGTTTTTTGTTAAAAATAAAAGCACGAGAAGGCCGATAACCCACGGAACGGTCTTTTTCACGAGACCGGCTATTCCTTGGGATGCTGCACGGAATTGATCCGTGAATACTTCCCATGCGAGTTGGATGACTGCTCTGATCGCGGCTCGGATAAGTCGAAGCGTCCAGAGCGTGAATCGTAACCCCAAATTTTGGGTTGGAGCAGGGCCACGTCGCGGGGTGCGACGACGACGTCGTGCCACTTTTTCCTCCCTATCCTTACCGACTAAAAACACTTTATCATAAAATTATACATGTGTCAATGATTTTATATATGCTACTATTCTTTACAGAAAACCAAGCGGGTGCTTGCGTTTTTTGGAGGTCATCGACATGCATGAACGGAACTTTCGGGTGATGCTCAAAGCACAACAGGCGCAGGATAACGTTATTTGTGTCGGGCTTGATCCGGTACTGGAATCTATACCTGAACGCTTTAAGGGTACTGACGACGCAAGTACGGTGTTTCATTTTAACGAATGGATCGTTAATCAAACGCGCGGTCTCGTTTGTGGGTATAAGCTCTGCGATAAATTCTACGGTGGCAAGCTGTATCCTGCACTTGAGAGAACTGTACGATACATTCTTTACACTGCACCTCAGGCGTTTGTTATGCTTGATGCTAAATGCGGAGACCCATACCACACAAATGTGCAATCCGCACGCGCCGCATTTGATGAGCTTGGTGTAGACGCGGTCACTGTATTTCCCAATCCGGGAATGGAAGCGCTCGAGCCGTTTTTAAGCCGAGGCGACAAGGGTGTTTTCGTTGTCTGTTATATGACGACGGATGGTGGGGATAAGTACGACGAACTGCCGTTGATCGCCGGCACGGGCCGAAGATCGACCAAACTATATCTTCACGTCGCACGTATGGCTGCTAAGTGGAATAAACGATATACGAATTGCGGCGTTGTGGTAAGTGGCAGGGATGCACAAATACTTCGCACCGTACGCGGCGCGGTAGGGGATTTGCCGATGCTTGTCCCCGGTATTGGGGCGCAGGGTGGTGATCCCCTCATGGCCTATGTAGCCGCTCGAGATAGGCGAGGTGGGGGAGTCATTATTACCGCCTCACGGAGCATTATGTCCAGTACTTCTCCAAGAGAAGCAGTCCTTGCGATCAATAAGATTATTAACGATCATCGCAGATCTGTGTGTCAGTAAAAACGAAAAGAGCCCTCACCCTCGGTGCGGGCTTCTTTGTTTGAAAACCAAATCTGTCTATGTCATACTAGCGCATATGACGCTTGAATATCCAAGGCTCGTCACCCCTGATGGTGGGAAAGAGAGTGAGATCGAAAGCTGTATCTCAGAGGAACGTTTTATGGAGCAGCTCAACCGAGCGTGCGTGTTGGAAAACGCATCGGATAGCGCGCAAGAACAACCCGGCCGCATCGAATATCGAGACATTGTGCCTGAGCGTATGCGTCACGACGAATGTGTCGTCTTTGTTGGCGGGCTCGGTACGACTGCCGCGGATTACACCGAACAGCTTCGCATACTCGCAATGCAAGGCAGACGTGTCGTGTACTGCAATCCGCTGCAGGGCGTCAGCCCTTCGGCAGAGCTTGCCGCATATGCCAAAGAGAAAGGCTTGCCGCCGCTTATGGCATACAAAGCAAGCGAGGTGCTCCATGTTATGGAACATCTAGGTATCAAACGTGCTGATGTTATCGGTCACTCACAAGGCGGTGCGGTAAGTACTTTGGTCGCAGCATTCAAACCAGAGCAGGTAGATCAATTGGTACTCGACACACCCGGTGGAATTGTTGGAAAAAAATCATACGATGAATTGGCACATCGTGTGGGAGAAGAATTCCATGCAGAAAGAGCATTTGTCAAAGCACGAGCAGCTCAGGGCGACCCTACATATGAGCAGGCTTTTAAACGCAACCAGCAAGCGATGAACACAGATGAAAAATACGTACGCTGGAGGAGAGACGTAGAAATCCCCTCCATTGGCGCAACCTCGATCATTCCGCTTTTGGAGGATATGCGTGACCGCGCGCAGCACGGCAGTTTGGCTCCCGAGGTTGCGCTCGTGACTGCGCAGGACGATCGGATATTTCCGCCCCAAGAAATGGAGGGTGCGCTTGGTGATGTGAGCAAACCATATGCTCTTGTTAACCGATGGGTCATGTAT
>CAZDRD010000040.1:0-5749 GCA_964507945.1 uncultured Candidatus Saccharibacteria bacterium | reverse complement strand
GTGGAGCTTGTGATCGTACGGGTCACGATGCGGTCGCCTTGCGAGAGTCCAGACACGATCTCGACATTGGTGTCATCGGAGAGGCCTGTAGTTACTTCCGTCTGTGTGGGAGGTGTTTGCGATGTAATTTGCGACGATGAACCATTGCTCGTCATAGTGGCAGCCGGGAATTGTTCGACGTAGGATACGGTACCTTGCGTCTTGACCGCGCTTGCCGGAACATAGAGCACGTCTTGCCTGATGTCGGTAATGATCGCGGCAGAGACGCTCATACCGGGCTTGATACGGTCGTCATCGGTATCGAAACCGATGTCAACGTCATAGGAGACGACACCTTGACTGACCGTACCGACCAGATCCACCGAAATGACTTCGCCGCTTATAGAGAGATCATCTACCGCGTCAAAGGTGAGCGTCGCTTTCTGTCCTGTTTTGATTTTTGCAATGTCTACCTCATTGAGAGAGACCGTCGCGATCTTTTGCTGTGTGACGACGGTGGCAAGGGCTCCGCCGCTTGAAACAGAATCGCCGACTTTGATATCTACGCTGGCGATGATGCCATCAAATGGCGCTCGTATCGTGTAGTCTGCAAGTTTCTCTTGTGCCGACGCGAGCGCTGTTTGTCGCTGTTGTACATTGAGTCGCGCACTTTCGATATCGAGTGGGTCGGAACCGTTTTTCACATCTTGAAGGGAAGCGCTTTTTTCATCGATATTGCGCTCGGCATCCGTAATGTCATTCTTCCCATTCTTTATGGCGCTTGAAGCGGCAAGCAGGTCGGCCACATGCCCATTGATCTTGCTTTGGTACGAATCGAGTGTCGTCTGGTCTGCGCTCAGGTCTGCGGACGTCGTCTTGTCCCGATGATTTTCTACATAATCCAAGAGCGTATTGAGTTCTTTGACGGCCTCGGCGACTTGTCGCGTCGCGTCAGCGGTGTTGGTGATGAGCGTTTCGATCGCCGTATGTTCCGAGGTGCGCGTCGTTTGCTTGTACTGATTAAAGACGTCAGTATATTTTTTATTTGCCGCGTAGAATTGTTTTTCGGCATCCACTTTGTATTGCTTTGCCGTAGCTCCATAATCATTGCCTACGGTATTGTCGCCGATGTAACTTTTCGCGAGAACAGTCTCAAGGCCGGTGAGAGTTGTCTGAAGATCCAGAAAAGTGCTTGCTACGGTGTTGAAACCGTCATCGTAACTTTTTTCCAGATTGGTTTGTGCCGTGGTTTTCGACTGTTGTGCGGACGTAAGCGCGTTTTGTGATTGGAGCAATGTGCTTGCATCGGCACCTTTGAGCAGTTTTTCAAGGGATATCTGCGCGCTGCGGAGCGAGTTTTGCGCATCGCTGACGCTGGTTTGTGCATCGCCTGCACCAATACGTGCTATCACGGCGCCTTTTTTCACCGTGTCGCCGCTTTTGACTGAGACGGACAGGATATCGCCCGACACCTTGCTTTTCATGTCTAGCTGATTGGATGCGGAGACTTGTCCGGTGCCCGTCACGCTCGCGGTGATGGTGCCACGCTCGACCGTTCCCAAGACATACGTAGGCACGGTCGATGAATCGGTAAATGCTTTGACGGTGTAGTATCCGGCAAACACGATCACGATAAGGGCGACACCGCTTATGATCTTATGCTTGGTAACGTATGCTCTGCATTTTTGAAAGTGATTTTTCATACAAGGTTATTTGGTTGATGATGCGGTCGGCTCGCTTGACATCGTGGGTGGCGCCGGCATCACGCGGATCAGTTTTGCCGTGATGCGACCCTCTGCATCAGGTTCGCCTAAGACCGTAACGAAGTCATCGGTCTTGAGGTCTTTTGCATCGACCTCGTCGCGGAAGCGTCGCACCGCCGTGTGGTCATCCACGACGATCGTTTTTTCGATCCCATCAGGGCCGTCAACGACAAATGTCGGCAAATTGATGCTTATGATCTTTCCCGCCGCGCCGTGTCCGCCGGGCAGTCTCTCCGAAAACAGCATCATTCCCGGCGTCCCCGTGCGTGGTCCGGGACCTTCAAAAGCTCTGTAGTAGTTGTCTCCCAAGCGATACGAGAAGGCCGCTTTGCGATATCCTACCAACTCGCCCGCTTTAAAGATCATCAGGACGACAACGGCAATGACGAGGCCGATCAGAATGCCACGGAATGTTTTTGATTGATGTATATTTTTGAGATCCATACGATGTGGTTATTACATAAATGAAAGCTGCGCTCCCGCCTTCGATTTCTTATGGCTTGCATACCGAAGCGTTTGTGCAAGCGACCAAATAAAAAGCGCGCATAGGGTAAGGAACAGCGCCGCGCTTGCGGTGGGGATCGTTTCGGCGAGCGAAAAGGCAAATTCTTTACCGTACTGCAAAAGAGCGGTCTTGTCCGATAAAAGCAAGGTGAGATATTGGAACATTCCGGAGGAAGCGACATCGGAGATCAGCAATCCCAATGCGGGTATGGTCGCGATAAGCGACGACAACGAAAGTGCGCCAAACATGACACGTCGTCGTCGGGCCACGCGTTCACGTTCAAGCGCGATCTTGATCAGTACGGCGTGTGCCAAACCTTGCGGCGGTTCCGTATTCTCCAAACGGGCAAACAATTTCCTGTAGATGTCCATACTATGATATACGAATGAAATAGTAATTTTGGTGCACCCACAAGTGATCTGAAAAAGGTGAGCGCTCCGGCCCGCTAGGCCAAGTCTTACTCACCTTTTTCAGATCACTTGTGGGTTTCTACTAGTAGAGTTCGCAGCTTAATAAGTCCTCGACGGTACGTGCTTTTGACGGTATTCATGGGCTTATCCATAACGATCGAGATCTCTTCAAAGGTCATACCGTCGTGGTTGTGCAATACCACGATCAGCCTTTGTTCGACCGGTAGTGCATCGAGAGCGCGCTCCAGATCTTGGGCAAGCGTCACTCGCTCGAAGATCTCATCGGGGAGCGGCTCCGGGTCGGGAATGTTTGCCTCGAAGTGATCTTGCCCGTCTTCATCGAGGGCGCTTAGTTCGGAAAAAGAAATATGGGAACGTTTGCGCAACCAATCAATAGTGGTTCTGCGCGCGATTGCAAACAGCCACGGGATAAATGGCGCTGTCGTGTCGAAACGTTTTGCTGACTGCCACACCTTTACGAAGACCTCTTGAACGATGTCGGCGGCCATGCCTTTGTCTTTGACAGAACGGTAGACAAAGGCATATAGTGCTTTGATGTGACGATTGACGAGCTCTTCAAACGCTTCTTCTTGCCCGTCCAGATATGCTTTGATGAGTTCGCTGTCGCTGCGCATAATTATCTATACTGTATACTACACCTATGAAGATAAAAACAATCCATGCGCGTGAGATCATCGACTCACGCGGCAACCCGACCGTCGAGGCCGACGTTATCCTTGATAGTGACGAGTTCGGCCGTGCGGCCGTGCCTTCGGGCGCTTCGACTGGTTCCCACGAAGCTCTTGAGCTACGTGATGGTGATACAACAAGATACGCAGGCAAAGGCGTCCTCAAAGCGATCGAACACGTAAACGGTGAAATTGCAAATGCGCTCATAGGAAAAGATGCAGACGACCAAAAAGCGATCGACGAGACCATGATCGCGCTGGATGGTACTGACACCAAATCACGTCTTGGTGCAAATGCGATCCTTGCCGTCTCGCTTGCTACCGCAAAAGCCGCGGCATTTGCAAAACAGCTACGCTTTTTTGACTACGTGCACGATCTTTCCGCCGTACCGCGCGATTTGATATTACCATTGCCCTTGTGCAATATCATCAATGGCGGCAAACATGCGGCCGGTTCGACAGACATACAGGAGTTCATGATTATGCCTGTCGGAGCGCCTTCTTTTAAGGAAGCGGTGCGCATGATGGCAGAAGTTTTTCATGCGCTTCAAAAAGTGTTGGAAGAAAAAGGATACGGCACAACCGTGGGCGATGAAGGCGGCTATGCGCCGCAGGTGAAAGCAGGGAACAAAGAAGCGCTTGAGCTTATTTCGCTTGCAGTTGAGAAAGCTGGCTATGTATTGGGAAAAGATATCAAACTCGCGCTCGACGTTGCAGCAAGCGAACTCTATGAAAACGGCACATACCGTCTTGCAACCGAAAACAAAACGCTCACGGCAGAGGAGATGATCGAATTTTACAAAAACCTTGCCGCAGAGTTTCCCATTGTCTCGATCGAAGATGGCCTCGCAGAAGATGACTGGGAAGGGTGGAAAAAACTCACCGCTTCGATGGGCGATACACAGCTTGTCGGTGATGACCTGCTGGTGACCAATGTTAAATTTTTGGAGCGCGCAATACAAGAAAAAGCGGGCAACGCCATTCTCATCAAAGTAAATCAAATCGGCACGTTGACTGAAACGATTCAAGCGGTCGACATGGCACATGCGGCAGGGTGGAAAGCGATCATGTCACATCGCTCGGGCGAAACCGAAGACACGACGATCGCACACCTCGCGGTGGGACTTGGCACAGGGCAGATCAAGACCGGCTCGATGTCGCGTACTGACCGTGTCGCAAAGTACAACGAACTCTTGCGCATCGAGGAGCAGCTTGGAGACAAGGCAGTTTTTGCGGGCGATATTGTAAAATAAAAATGAGTACGCCCGCGAGTCATCATGACTGCGGGCGCGATAGGTTTCTCCCCTGTTGGGAGGTTACTTGAGCTTGATGTGGCTGTTGGTGGGGACGTAGGCCATCAACAGGACATCGCCCACTTTCCCACCCTCGCACACGAAGGTGAGGGTGTCTTGGTTGCGGGGTTTGCTGAAGGCTGTAACCTTAGTTTCTTGGCCGCGCCCGAGCACTACCACGACCTCTGAAAGGGGGTTGGGAAAGCTTCCTGTGCGTGTTTGTTCCGTTAGTACGGTCAACCGGCAGACGTTGTTGCCATCTACGTTCACAAAATTCAGGTTAAACGCGATGACCCGCCGGTCGGTGCCTTCGAAGCTGAAGTACGGCGACATGCCGTCGATCCTCACCGCCAGCAGTGCTGGCTCCTCGGCCTGGGCCCAAGAGCCACAGAAAACGTTTGCCGCAACCAGGGCGGCACCCAACAGACGTGTGAACATCTTTTAACTCCCAAAGGACTTAGACACATACATAGAATCATAATTTAGTATACTTGTCAAGTTCTTTCTTTTGCTTTTTGGCATACAATATTTCCCATCATGGCACACCTTATCTTGGTACGACACGGTAAATCGGCGTGGAATCACCTCGGCCTCTGGACGGGGCATAGCGACGTGGACCTTACCGACGAAGGACGCGAAGAAGCGCGTCGCGCTGGCGAAGCGATTCGCGATATCGAACTACATAAAGCACACACGTCGCTTTTAAAGCGCACCCATCAAACACTCGAAGAAATACAGCGTGCGCTTGGTCTTGATGATCTCGATACCGTGCGTCACGCGGCGCTCAACGAGCGCCATTATGGCATTCACACCGGCAAGAACAAATGGCAGGTCAAAGAAGAGATCGGCGAAGATGCATTCAATGCACTTCGACGTGGCTGGGATGTTCCGATTCCCGAGGGAGAAACGCTCAAAGATGTGCATGCTCGTGCCGTTCCATACTATATAGAAACGATCGTGCCTGACCTTGCACTGGGGCGCAATACGATCATCGTCGCACACGGCAATACCTTGCGCGCACTTACCAAACACATCGAAGATCTCGATGAAGAAAAGATAGCCGACGTCGAGATCGGTACGGGACAGGTGATCTGCTATCAGATCGCATCCG
>CAZDRD010000039.1:0-5798 GCA_964507945.1 uncultured Candidatus Saccharibacteria bacterium | reverse complement strand
TACCTTCGTTTTTCTTAAGATAACTTTTTAGTTCTTCGGCAGAAAAGATATATTTTGAACGTATCTTTTTTCTCCGTAACTTCTTTGGAACCGTTTGAAATTTAGCCATTTTTTCGCCTCCTATCCACTTGATAATCTAACATTTTTAACAAAAACTGTCAACGCTCTCAAAAAGAGAGCGTTGAGGACAGGTATTTAGGGCTATACGCAGCGCGCCTTAGTGGATCACGTATGGCAGAAGCCCCATGAATCGCGCACGTTTGATGGCCGTGCCCAGTTTGCGCTGGTTGAGCGCCGAGAGCTGCGTCTGCCGACGCGAGAGTATGCGGCCATGCGGATTGAGGAACTTTTTTAAGAGTTCCACGTCTTTGTAGTCGAAATATTTGATGTTATGCACGTTGAGTTTTGCTTCCATGGTAGTTTAGAAAGGAATGTCTTCCGGATTAATATCTTCTTCGGGGTATTCGATGGCTTCGTCGTTTGAAGCTTTCGAGCTTTTGCCGGACGAAGACGACGACCCGCCATCATCGTAACTACTGCCCCCACCGGAACGGCGCTCACCGAACTGGACACGGTCGGCGACGATCTCGGTACGATACTTCTTTTGGCCATCCTGCTCCCACGAGCGCGTCTGCAGGCGACCTTCGATGAGTACGGAGTTGCCCTTCTTGAGGTACTGCGCCGTCGTTTCGGCCTGGCGACCGAAGACGACAATGTTGTGGAATTCGGTGCTCTCTTGCTTTGCGCCATCCTTATCTTTCCAAACGCGATTGGTCGCAACACCAAACGTGGCGACTTGCACGCCTGAGGGCAATGATTTGAGCTCCGGATCACGGGTGAGGTTGCCTATGATGAGTGCTTTGTTGAGATACATAGTCGTAACATTTTTAGCTTGTAATTATGCGATAAGTTCATCGATGCGCTTATCAAGCTGCGCTTCATCCGGCTTTTCACCCTTCTTTTCTTCTTCGCTCTTTGGTTTTTCTATCACCGATGATTCCGTCTCGGCAGGAGCAAAGAGTTCTTCTTTACGCAGCGAGTACGGCACAAACGTCTCTTCACGCACAGTCGTAATCAGCAAAAAGCGCAAGACATGCTCGTTGTTCTGCGCCTGCTCTTTGATGGCCATTGCGCCTTCGGGAGAGATCTCGAATTTAATCCAGCCAAAATAGGAGTCGTCGAAACGTTCCCATTTGCCACGCACCTGCTTGCGCATGGTATACGCAAGAGCGATGTGCTCTGGCGCGCCTTCGGCGATGATCGTTCCGCCGAGGCTCGCTATATTCTTTTTGATCTCCTCCACACGAAGCGCAAGGTCAGTCTCACCTAACGTCGGTACAAAATGAAGCCCGAGTTCATAGACTCCCGCTTCGCTTTTGTCTTCATGTGTATCGTCTGCCATGAATTATTGCATTACTTATAAGTGGTCAAAGCGTACCATATCCTTACCAAGGACGCAAGAATCGTTCGGAAATAGTCGCTTGCTCGTCATCACCCGTTTCGCTTTGCTCAAGGGGTCCCATTCCTTCGCAAGCGACTATTTCCGAACGATTAAAACATGGTGAGCATTTTCAAATAATGCCGTTCTTATAGTTTCGAAAGTAACACCTCGTAGCTCGGCAATTTTCTTTACCACTTCAACCACATAGAGCGGTTCATTTCGCTTGCCGCGATAGGGGGCGGGTGCGACGTAGGGTGCATCGGTTTCGGCATGAATCAATTCAAGCGGCGCGGCTTTGATGACATCATCGTAATCGTGCGTAAAGGTGATAACACCAGTGAACGACGTGGAGTAGCCCATGTCCCAAAAACGCTTGGCGTCCTGAAGCGAGCCGGCAAAGAAGTGGCTGTTGCCAAGCACCTTTGCTTGCTTTTCCAGGATGGCGGCGGCATCTTGGTAGGCATTGCCGCCCGGACCGCTTCGCAAGTGAAGCATAAGCGGCTTGCCGAGCTCATTGGCAAGGGCGATCTGCATTTCAAATGTTTCGATCTGTTTTTTCTTTGCTTCCTCTTCGGGCTGGCGAAAATAATCGAGGCCGCATTCACCAATCGCCACCGCCTTTGGGTCGGAAGCAAGCTCTTTGTAAAAATCATAATCAAACACTTCCCCGCGCGAGGTAAATGCTTTTCCAAAATCGCCCAATTCTTGCTTGTCATGAAAACTAGCCGACGTATGAATCGGATGCAAACCAACTGCCGCATACATGCCATCGTATTTCTTCGTAATTTCAACTGCACTGCTTGAAGTATCGCGCTGCGTGCCGACATTGATACAGTGAACACCCGCATCAAGCGTGCGCCCGATCACCTCTTCCCTGTCGCCATCAAACGCCGCAGTGTTGAGGTGGGTGTGGATGTCGAGGTAGTGCGCCATTAATCTTTTCTCGGAAACAACGCCTCCGGCATGGTGTGTGTTTTGACTGCGGTTTTGATCGCTTCGGCGGTCGCGGGCATGAAGGATGTTAGATGTGTAGCGATCTTGTAGACATGACGCACGAGCGTTTCGATATCGGCAAGTGCTTTTTCTTTCGTCGCGTCATCTTTGATCGCTTTGAAGGGCTGTGTCTCTTGGATGTACTGATCGCTTCTTTGGATATGCTCAAAGATGAGATCCATCGCACGGTTGAATTCGTACGCCTCAAGCTGCACACTGACCGCATCTTCAAACCGCTCGTCGTCCTCGGTGAGCATAACAGGACTTGAAAGATGCGTCGTCGCCATTTTCATCACGCGCGCGACGAGGTTACCGAGGCCGTTGGCAAGGTTGGCGTTGTAGGTTTCTTTAAACCGTTCAATGGTCACGTCGCTGTCTTCGAATGTTTGCACATGCCGCAGGAAAAAATACCGGAACGCATCGGTGCCGTATTCATCGAGAAGCTGGTTTGGGTCGATGACATTGCCGAGCGACTTCGACATTTTTTGTCCATTCACCGTGACATACCCGTGCACAAAAAGCGTCTTTGGAAGCGGCACGCCCGCCGAGAGAAGAAATGCCGGCCAGTATACCGCATGAAACCGCAAGATACCTTTGCCAATCATATGCACGATCTCGTCGCCCTGTACCCAAAACGTTTTGTACTCCTCTGCGTCGTCTGCGTAGTCGAGTGCATTTATATAATTTGAAAGCGCATCCATCCATACATACATCACTTGCGCAGGATCATCAGGAACCGGTATGCCCCATCCGCGCGCCCGCTCCATACTCCTTGAAATACTCAGGTCTTCGAGGCCACCTTCAAGAAAACTGAGCACTTCATTTTTGCGTACTTCAGGTACGATACGCAGGGCGTCTTCTTCAATCGCTTTCTTGATGGCGTCCCCATACTTTGAGAGCTTGAAAAAATAATTTTCTTCTTCCACTATTTCAAGGGTAAGATTGGGGTGCTCGGGACATTTCCCATCCACCAAATCTTTTTCCGTTTTAAATTCCTCGCAACCGACGCAGTAGAGCCCGCGATACGCTTTTTTGTATATGTCTCCGGCTTGCGCGCATGCACGCCAAAGTTTTTGCGCGCCTCGAATATGGCGATCATCAAGGGAGGTACGAATAAAATCGTCGTTCGAAACAGCAAGGCGCTTTAGGAGTTTTTTGAAAATCTCAGCATGGCGACCAACGTATTCCACGACCGGCTCATGCGCTTCTTCCGCTTTGAGCACGTTTTTCAGGGCATTATCATCCGTGCCGGAGAGAAAAAAGACGTCCGCTCCTTTAAGGCGCCGATGGCGCGCGACCACGTCCGCCTGTACAAACTCTTCCGCGTGGCCAATATGCGGAGCGGCGTTGACATACGGAATCGAAGTTGAAATAAAGACGTTCTTTGCCATACTATTTTTTACCCCGCCTGCAGAGCCTCATGCTCTTCGATCAGTTTTTGCTTACCCTTCTGTACGTCCGAGATGAATTCGCGCAAGGCAGCGGCAACCGGCACCGAAAGAATGATGCCGAGAAAGCCCGCGATCTGCGCGCCGACGATAAGGGCCAAGATGACCAAAAGCGGCGGCAGTCCGACGACTTTCTGTACGACCAAAGGATACACGAGATGCGCCTGGAATTGGTTGACGACGATGTAGAGCATGATGACCATGAGCCCAAGCGACGTGCCCCCATCGGCAAAGCCGATCGCCACTGCAGGCACGGCGGCAAGGATCGAACCGAAGACCGGAATAAGTTCGAGAAGTGCCGCGACGACACCCAACAAAAATGCGTAACGGACATCGAGCAATGCGAGCCCCGCCCATACGAGGACGCCCGCCATCAGCGACAGGAGCACCTGCCCTTGCATCCACCGACCTATCTTGTGCTGGGAACGACGCCACAGATCGAGCACGTAGCGATGTTTCTTGATCGGGGTGATGAGGCGCAGGAAATCATCGATGCCCGTGTCTTGCACGGCGAAATAAAACGAGAGGACAACGATCAGGATAAACGAGAGTAAGCCGCCAAAGACCACGCTCACCGCCTGAAATGCGCCCGACGACGCATTGGTAAATATCCCCTGCAAACTGGTGATGGTCTCAAGAATCGCGTTTTGATTGGTGATGCGCAGTCCTGGAATGAGCGAGCTGCCGATGCCATCTGACAACTGGAATGTCTCGATGTATTTGGGAACGCTCGTGATAAAGCCTTTTGATTCATGTAAAAGCGGCGGTAGAAAGAAGTAACAGGCCGCCATCCCGATAAACGCGATCGAAAGATACAGAAGCACCACGCTCAGCACCCGCGGAAGTCCCGTCCTGATCAGAAGTTGCACCGCAGGCTCGACTGCCGACGCGATCACCACGGCCGTCAGTACGACGAATACGAGTTCGCGCAAATACCATAACATGGCGACCAACAAGACCGATAAGATCACCGTTATGATCGTATTAGGAGACAATACTACGTATACCGAATTTTCGCGCTTCATATCACGACTGTAGCACGTTTTTTTTAGTTGAGGAAGAAATCAAACGACGAGCACCTCCTCGATCTTGGTAAACGACGGTTTTGGTCCCACCATAGCCAGGCGGAATTTTTCGGGAGCAAAGAGGAGTTTGGCGACACGCTCTACGTCGGATGGGGTCACGGCACGTATTTCTTTGATGCGTTCGGCAGGCGTTTGACGCGGGTGGCGCAGCACTTCCTGTATGCCGTAGTACTCGGCCAAATCGTCTGATGATTCGAGTCCAAGCATCATGAGACCGGTTGCGTGGTTCTTTGCTTTATTGAGTTCTTGTTCACTCACCCCTTCTTTTGCCACGCGCATCGCTTCATACGCAAGTGCCCCCACGGCTTCCTTTACACGGGCATTCGGAACGCCGGCATGCAAGGTAAAGTTGCCGTAGGTGTTATATGTGTTGACCGCCGCATATACATAGTATGCCGCACCCATTTCTTCGCGGATCTTTTCAAACAAGCGCGAACTCATCCCGAGCCCGAGGATGCCCGCAAGCATCGCCATCGCGGGTTCATATTTGTGACGCGCGGGAAATGCCGGCACTCCCAGGATCACATGCGTCTGTTCCGACTTTTTCTCAAGCACGGACATGCGCTCGCCCGCCACCACAACAGGTACTTTGGTACGCTTGATGTGCTTGCCCTCTTTGAGATCACCGAACATACGTGCAACATCTTTTTTCATGACCCGTTCGTCAAACTGACCGGAAACAACCACCACGGTTTTGTGCGGATGATAGTGGGCATTTCTAAATTTCATAAGATCATCGCGATTAAGCATGCGCACAATCTCTTCCGTACTTGCAATATTCTTACCTTGCGGCGTATCACCATACAACAGTTTCGTCCACACGTCTTCCAC
>CAZDRD010000038.1:0-5815 GCA_964507945.1 uncultured Candidatus Saccharibacteria bacterium | reverse complement strand
ACATGCATTGCGGTTTTTTGGTTGGTATTGAAATACAGTTTCTCTATGGCACACACGTTTGGCGCGTATATTTCAATGATACGCTCGATCTCTTTACCAATCTGCGCGAGGCGAACATGAAAACTATCTTTTGAAGATGTACGCAAACACGTTGAAAATATGAGTTGCGGTTTGCTGCGATCGCCCTCCACAACCGCCACTCCGCAACGATCGTACCCAGGGTCAATGGCGAGAATTTTCATATGACCATGATACCTCCTCAAACGTATTAGGGCGACCACCTTTCGATGGTCGCCCCTCCTTCCTGGGTCAGTTCCAGGCTGGCCCCCGATGTCGATGGGCGTCGAAAACGGGCATACCGGCCCCAAAATCGCGGAAACCACGACCAGCGGCACCGATTAATTTGCGCCCAAGCCACCCGAACGTGGCGACGAGAATCGTAGCGCGCCACTCCCCTAAAGACAGGGGGTCGCGTTCTGGGTAGTTCGTGATCGCATTGGCGAGTGCATGCGTAACAGTTTCTTCCAATGTATTCATCACAGGTCCTTTCTGCTGACCCAGCTTGAAGCCTCTTTTTTCTTGAATTACTCTACATTATATCAAAAAAATGTCAAACTACGTTGGGGTGTACTAGCAAAGCGCCCCAGTTGTTGGGGCGCTTGTGCTTAGATTCGGCTAACTTTGACCGCATTAGGTCCTTTTTCGGACTGTGCGATTTCAAAGGTCACTTTATCTCCTTCGCGAAGTTCGCTGAATTGCACCCCCACCAGTTCGTTGGTGTGGAAAAAGACATCTTTTTCCTGACCTTCGATGGAGATGAACCCGTAGCCCTTCTCATTGAGTCGGGCGATTGTTCCTTCTTGCATTTTGAAGAGAATTCACGTGAGTAAATATCAAGAGCAGTGGTGAACCCGAACTCGACGCGTTCTCTTCGGTAGAGCACTGGTTGATAACTCAAGCGTACGTGGTTTATGAATAAAGTCAATAGATGTCTTACAACAAACTCTCCTGCCGTGCTTCGGGGAGGTCGAAGCCGAGGTGGGCATACGCAAGCGGTGTGGCAATGCGGCCACGAGGAGTGCGTTCGAGAAAACCAAGGCGTATGAGGTATGGTTCGTACACTTCTTCGACCGTCGCTTCTTCTTCGGCAGTCGAAGCGGCAATGGTGGAAAGTCCGACGGGACCACCGCTAAACTTGATGATGATCGTTTCGATGAGTTCTCGGTCTGCGGCAGTGAGGCCGCGTTCATCTATCGAGAGCAGAGCAAGCGCCTGACCCACCGCAGAGGCATCGAGGGGCGTTTTGTGCACCTGCGCAAAGTCGCGGCAGCGTTTCAAAAGATAGTTTGCCGTGCGCGGCGTGAAGCGGCTTCTCTGTGCGATACCCGCGAGAGCGGAATCATCTATCGAAACGTCCAAGATGTTCGCTGAACGTTTAATGATCTTGCCGATCTCTTGTTGCGTATAAAAATCGAGGCGAAACGTACCACCGGAAAAACGCGAGCGCAATGGGCTTGAAATGAGTGCGACGCGCGTCGTTGCGGCGATGAGGGTAAAGGAGGGAAGATCAAGCTGGATCGTGCGTGCCGAAGGACCTTTACCAATGATGATGTCAAGTACGCCCGACTCAAGCGCAGGGTAGAGCACCTCCTCGATCGCTTTGTTGAGGCGGTGGATCTCGTCGATGAAAAGGATGTCGCCTTCGCCGAGGTTGGTGAGGATCGCGGCTAAGTCGCCCACGCGCTCGATCGCGGGCCCCGAGGTGGTCTTCATCTGCACGCCCAAGTCGTGAGCGATGAGGTGGGCAAGCGTCGTTTTGCCCAAGCCGGGCGGCCCGTAAAAGAGCAAATGCTCCGGTGCGTGCTTGCGTTCCCGCGCCGCATCGAGCAAAATCCGTACGTTTTCCTTGATATGCTCCTGGCCGATGTATTCTTCCCATCGGGAAGGCCGGAGCGTGCGGTCGAGGAAGTCTTTTTGCGGCATTTCCTCCTGCTCGACGTTGTTTGAAGAGGGTGTTGACATAGAAACTATTTTATGATAGCATGTTCGATGAAGTATTTGTACATACATTGTACTCCTTTTTAGGGTGCAAATCATGTTTGACAACATCGGTGCCACAACTCCCTAAGCAACGAGGCCGTCTCGAACGGTTACGGTTCCACATCGAGGACTTTCTGGTCGCGCTTGCGTGTACTGGGGACATCCTTAGATGGGCAATCGGCTTTTATCTTTTTAAAAGCATTGCTTAGGGAGTTGTGATTCTGATTTCTTTTACGCATCAAGGTTGAGGCCGATGACGCGCTCGACTTCTTGTAAAGATGTCGTGCCGTGGAGAACCTTGATGACAGCATCTTGATAGATGTCGAGGATGCCTTGCGGCTTTGCGGCCTCTTTAACTTCTCGCGCACCACCACCGTTTTTGATAACCTCTTCGATGTTTTTATCCATAAGTATCGCTTCGAAGACACCTTTGCGGCCTTTGTATCCGTTGAAACCGTCTTTGGGATCAGGGACGAATGCAATATCGGTGCGCTCGGGCAGGATGCTTTTGTCGGGAAACGTCCCGATCACCTTATCTACGAAGTCTTTATACTTGCCTTCGATAGGAACTTCTTTTCGGTGGTCTGGATCGAGGATGCGCACGAGGCGTTGCGCCATCGCGACGTTGACGGATGAACCGAGGATGGAAGGATCGATGCCCAGGTCAACAAGGCGCGGGAACGCGCCGGCGGCGCTGTTGGTGTGCAGAGTCGAAAATACCAAGTGACCGGTGAGTGCCGCGTGGACGGCAGTTTCGGCCACTTCTTCATCACGGATCTCACCAACCATGATGATGTCTGGGTCCTGACGCAATGCCGAGCGTAGGCCGGTCGCAAAAGTGTAGCCTTTTTTATTGACTTGCGTCTGCACGATGCCATCGAGGTGGTATTCGACCGGATCCTCGATCGTGAGGATCTTGAGGTCGGGAGAATACACGCGGCGCATGAATGCATATAAGGTCGTCGTCTTTCCCGAGCCGGTCGGTCCTGTGTTGAGGATCATGCCGTTTGGCCGCTGTAATTCTTTGTCGAGAAGCGCAAGTAGTGCTGGTTCAAGACCAAGTTCCTCCATGGGCAGGCCGATCGTATGCGGATCAAGGAGACGCATCACGATGGATTCGCCATACGCGCCCGGCAAGATGGAAGTACGGATCTCGATGTCTTTGTTGTCGATGCGCACCGAAAAGCGTCCGTCCTGCGGCGCGTTTTTGATATTGAGTTTGAGACCGGAAAGCAATTTGATACGCGAGAGGATCAGATTAAAGGTCTCGTGATCCATCATTAGCAGCTCCATCAGAACGCCGTCGAGACGGAAGCGTATGCGTACTTCTTTTTCCTCGGGTTCGATGTGGATGTCCGACGCATCATTGGCGAGCGCGCCTGCGATCATCGTTTCAAGCGCGCGGCTGATCTTGTAGATACGCTTCATCGCCAACACCTCCTTCACCTGTACGCGAGTGTCGTCGAGCGTTTTAACCGACGCAAGGATCTTGCTGATCGTCTCATTAGAAATGTCGAGCAACCCCGCCTGCGTTTCGACGGCAAACGAGATGTCTTTGTAATGATCCCACGCGCGTGCAAGGCTGCCGCTTGAGGCCATGTAAAGCGTCGGCTCGTAGCTGCGGCGCTTGAGATCGTCGATGACCGCGACGACCCGTTCGCTGTTGGGGGTACGAATCGCCACCGAGACTTTTTTACCCACGCGATCATATGCAGCCGCTTCGGCCGCCCGAGCGGTCGCCTCGGGGATCAGTCGGAGCGCGTCGGTGCTGATGGATTCTTTCGAGAGATCGACATAATCGAGGCCGTATTTTTGTGAAAGAATGCGGGCAAGTTCTTCCTCCTCTTCTTTCTTGAGCGTTTCAAGTTTTTTGATCTGCTTCTCCTCGTCAAATGTCGCCATGCGTACATTGTAGCGACGCGGGAGTATAAGCGCAAACGCAAGCGCTCAATTTTAAGTTACTACTGATCGGAAGTTGTGGCGGCGGGGGTCTCAGTTGCAGGTGTTTGTGTGCCGGTCTCCGATCCGGTTTCGGCCCCTGTTCCTGTCGAGGTGTCGTCAGCGGCGGTGCTTACATACGGATCGGTAGTCCAGTTGCGTACAAACGTCGCGTCAACGGTAAATTCCTGGTTGGATGCGACGCTTCCTTGGACGCCAACGAAGTTGCCCGGTGCTATCGATGCAAGATCTCCTTTGACGCTGCCTGCAGGTACCACCGTACTCATGGCATTGGTTCGTATTGTCCAGGTTCCGCCCCAGCTACGAACGGTCATCGAGTTGGCGCTGACTTCCTCCACCACGCCGCGGATGAGTATTGTGCCGTTATTTTGGGCGCTGACGACAATCGGCGCGGGTGTGGGGCCTGTTGCCGGATACACGCTCGTCGTCGGTATGGCTGCCGAAATAGGCGCGACCGATGGAATAGGCATCACTATCGGCGTTTCAACGGGCGTGTCAGTGGATTCCGGTGTGGAAATACTATCGCTCGACGTCGCTTCGGTATTTGTCGCGCTCTCGTCGTCGACAGATGTATCGTCGGTAGTGGTACTTTCGTCATTATTTATATCGTTGAGATCGGCGTCTTCGTCATCTGTTGTCGTTGCCGATGAATCATCCGAAGTTACATCTTCGTCGGTCGAGGTTGACGAGTCGTCGCCAAGCATCTGCGCGTGCAGCGTCTCTCGTATCGAAGTAAACGAAATGGCGACAAGTCCCAAAATAAGCGCAACGATGAACAGTGTCGGATAAAGTATATTTTGTAATTTCATAATAAGAAATAATTTATGGCCGATAAAATGGATACGACATAATAAAATGCTAGTAAATGCGCAGTGAATGAAGAATGAAACGAGACGGGACAGGAGATATTGACTAATTATTTCAATATGGTATAATTTACTTGGGAAATACAGAGCATGGCCAAGGAGGCCAAACGTATGCGTACAATCAGGTTCCTCGTACTCACCACCATCTGTTTTATTTTGGTGGCAAGTTTGGGGGGCTGCATCAGCAGCTCAAGCATTCATCAGATGCCAAACGAAGAAAGGTATGAGGTTAGGGAAGGTGCGGCTTGGACCAATCAAGGTGCAGCTGCTGATCTCGCTGCACCTGAATACCAGCACTGCCGGGCAAAGCAGTTCAACGCTGACACTGGGGCAAGTCAGAGCCGTAAATGGTTCACCATGTCCAGCGGCCAGCGCTGCGATGAAGTGGATATTCGTGGCGGCGGCGGCACAATTACAGAAGAACAATACCAACGCCCCGACCAACGATTCAAATAAGGACAGAGAGAATGCTGAAAAGCAGACTCATCCCAGTCGTACTAATTTTCCTGCTTGCTGGGTGCGGTACCGGTCCATCGCGTCAAGCGCTTGAGCTTGCGCATGATTGCCGGCCACCCGCTGGCCTGGACGTAAGCACGGGTGCCTCTGGTAACGAAACCTTAGTATCTAATATGCAACAGCGGAACATCTCTGTTCGTTGCGAGAGCGAGGAGGTCCGTTCAAAAGCCAGTGGTACTTGGGTTAAGACCGAAACACCATTTTCAGGCCGTGAAAACTGGAATGCCAGGCGTACGGATGATGGGCCTGGATCTTGGTCGGAAACTCAAGAAAGCTTTTCCAGCGATGAACGTTTGGGCCCGTACGGGCGTTCCCGCGGAAATATGAACTATCGCTTCGATCAAAGGTCGGTTGAAGAGTCGGATTGGTTTCCGTTCGTCGGGGCTGTGGAAACCAGAACTACCATTCAGCTCCGATCCAGCTCTCGACCAAGT